>CAYWPV010000054.1:0-12168 GCA_964460265.1 uncultured Muribaculaceae bacterium
CTCTTTTACAAGTATACCAAATTACTCCACTCACAAATATTACAGAAACAACCTTGCCAGTTTCATAAACGTGCTTGACGCGGCGAAGGATCACGGCGGCTGCAACGTGCTGTTCTCGTCTTCCGCCACGGTCTATGGCGAACCTGAAAAACTTCCTGTGACCGAGGAGTCTCCCCGCCAGCCCGCGACATCGCCCTACGGCAATACGAAGCAGATCTGTGAAGACATTCTCAGGGATTCAGTAAAGGCCTACAGCGGCATCAAGGGCATAGCATTGCGGTATTTCAACCCCATAGGAGCGCATCCTTCCGCTCTCATAGGCGAGCTTCCGAGAGGAGTCCCCAACAATCTCGTCCCTTACATAACGCAGACTGCCATAGGCAAGAGAGAGTGTCTGAGCATTTTCGGCGATGACTATCCTACGCCTGACGGGACATGCCAGAGGGACTACATCGACATAGTCGATCTTGCCAAGGCCCATGTGAGCGCCGTAAGCAGGATGCTGGACGGCAAGATGGAAAAGGACTATGAGATCTTCAACATAGGTACCGGCAGGCCTGTGTCAGTCCTGGAACTTGTCCATGCCTTTGAGAAGGCCAACAATCTGAAGCTCAACTATAGATTCGCTCCGAGAAGAGCGGGGGACGTCACGGCCATCTGGGCAGATCCTTCCCTTGCCAACAGAAAGCTCGGGTGGAAAGCGCAGCGGAGTCTTGAAGATACTCTTGCGGCTGCATGGTCATGGGAAAAACACCTCGCCGGTAAATAAGGCGGGTGCTTTCATACTCTGGAAAGGCGGTTTTTACACCGAAGGAGGAAACGGCATCAAGCTTTGCCGGTTTCCTCCTTTTTGTTGGAACTTACTATGGAGCTGAGCTTTTCGTAAAGGCTGTCGATCTTTTCGCACATCTCTTTGCGCAGGCCTGCGTAATAGGCGGCCTTGCGTCCCTCGACAGAGGCGTTCGCCTTGTCCTTTATGGAATTGTACAGTGCGACGGCTTCTTCTATTATGGTCGCCACCTCGTCGGTGGCTTTGTTCGGATTTATGGCGAGAAATACGGTACAGTCATCTACGAACTCACCTATAACGTAATCGACATCCTTTTTAAAATCTCTTAGAGTCATAATCGGTCAAAAGTTTTTTGTGTTTTTTAAAGGTAGGGGTTTTCCGCAAGAATCAAAATTTATTTTCAATCTTTTTGCCCGGATATCCTCCTTGCAGACAGCAGACGGTCCATGTTTTCGTAGACATCCGGGTCGGAACGGCGCAGCGAGTTGATTCTTGTCAGCTGCGATGAATGTACCATCCGTGAATTTCCTATGTATATCCCTACATGGGTAATCCGGCCGGTTTCCTTGTTTCCGAAAAACAGCAGATCGCCTTTCTCCAGTGAGGAGCAGTCTCCGTTTTCAACCAGAGGGCCTATGTCTACGGTTTCCCCGAGGAGTCCCTGCTGCGAAGCGTTTCTCGGAAGCTGAATCCCGTTCATCATGAACACCGTTTTCACGAGTCCGCTGCAGTCGAAGCCCTTCACTGAACAACCTCCCCACAGGTAGGGAATGCCGACGTAGCGAAGTGCCTCCTTCACTATGCCATTTCCGTCGGGCTTTGTCTCCGATTCCCATCTGTCCAGTTCCGTGACGTCTTTTCTCCTCACCCATCCGCTCTTGCCGGAGGCGGTCGAGGCTTTCACGTAGCCGTGTCTTCCCCTTACGCCGGCGCGGATCAGGATATCCCCTCTGACGAGGTCGGATACCGGAATCGAGGTTTCCGAGGGTTCCGACATGAGAGAAGAATACATGGCCGTGCAGAAATATTTGTCGCTCGCCCGGTATTTCTGCATTTCAGCTTCCGTCAGTTCGGCTATGCACAGTCTGTTCGTCCATGCCCTGTAGCCGTCAGGCGTAATGACTCTGAGCCAGTAGCCGTCTTCGTCAGTTATCTCCACTTCGCGCCCCAGCAGCTCCTGGGTGCCCATCTCCGCTTCGTAGGCGGGATATTCGCGCAGGTGGGCCACCGACACGTCCACGACTCCTTTTCTTCGGACCTCCGTCTTGTCCATGGCCTTCTCCTGCATGAACCGCATCGCATCGGGTTCCTCGTCCGTCGCACGGTTCTGTGCGTGGACGGAGAATGCGGTGAAAAATGCGGCTGCGGCCGCGCATAAAACAGGTCTTATCATTATCATTGATGTCCGGTGCCTTGAAATCTGTCGCCTTGCCATATCCCTTTTTCTTCAAGCTTTCTTTCGAGCATACGGAGAATCTCGGTGTTCCTGACCAGCCCCCAGCTCTCTTTCCTTACGAAACGCGGAGGCATCTCTCCGGCTATCCTTTCTATGTACAGGTCGGGTCTGAGCCTTTCCAGCATCTCAGCCACAAGGTCAAGGTACTCGTCCAGAGGTAAATCCATGAAAATTTCCGGATGCTCGTCATGTTCTTTTTCCATGGCGGTGCCTTTTACGAACTGGAGCTGGTGGAACTTTACGGACAGCAGCGGCAGTGCGTTGATGGCGTCGCATTCGTCCAACAGCATCTCCCTGGTTTCGCCCGGAAGCCCTATTATGAAATGGGCTCCGCAGTCCAGTCCCCGTTCAGCGGACATTTTCACGGCTTTCTCGGCGCAGGCGAAATCGTGTCCTCGGTTTATGTGGCGTAAAGTGGCGTCATAGCAGGATTCTATGCCGTACTCTATGGTCACGAGGGGGTTCGGGCATATG
Organism: uncultured Muribaculaceae bacterium; assembly: GCA_964460265.1. Lineage (GTDB taxonomy): Bacteria > Bacteroidota > Bacteroidia > Bacteroidales > UBA932 > Cryptobacteroides. The sequence continues at coordinate 2,721 of CAYWPV010000054.1, forward strand.
CTCCGGTTCCAGCCTTTCAGGACTCTTCCTTCTTTGAGATCAGCCAGAAAATCCAGTTTTTCCTCGTCCACGCAGTCCGGTCTCGTGCCTATGCTTATCCCGACCACGTAAGGATGGGAGAGCGCTTCGCAGTAAACCTGCTTCAGTCTCGCGAGAGGGGCATAGGTGTTGGAATATGGCTGAAAATAAGCGATGTAGCTTTTCGCTCTGCTGTACCGTACTTTGTGAAATCCGATTCCTTCATCGAGCTGCCGTGCTATGCTTTTATCAGGGCTGCTGTATCCGGGGTGAAAGGCTGCGTTGTCACAGTACGTACAGCCTCCCGCCCCCACGCTGCCGTCTCTGTTCGGGCAGGTGAAGCCGGCGTCTATCACAAGCTTCTGCAGGCGTTCGCCGTACATGCGCCTGTAGTATCCTGTGAAACTGTTGTACCTTTTTCCCTCCGGGAAACCTGCGTAAGACATAATCCGCTCCGATTCACGGTTCTTCCGTCCGCATCCGCCGCGGGGCGGAAAACCCCTTTGAAAGAAACCTCCGTTCCGCAAAAATAAGGATAATTTGGCACAAAGGGGTATTTCTGATTATATTTGCAGTTAAAAATCTATCGTAATGCAGCAGTCAAATTTTCCTGAAATTTTCGAAGGTCTCACCTTCGATGATGTTTTGTTGGTACCGGCCGCATCGGACATTATCCCGAGGGATGTCGATGTGACTACGAAATTCACCCGTGAAATAAGTTTGCACACCCCTGTCATCTCAGCTGCGATGGACACGGTGACCGAAGCTGAACTGGCCATAGCCATGGCCCGTGCGGGCGGAATCGGCGTCATCCACAAGAATATGTCCATAGAAGAGCAGTGCGAGCAGGTGAGAAGGGTGAAAAGGGCCGAGAACGGCATGATCTACGATCCTGTCACCATCCGTCCCGACGCCACGGTGGGTGATGCCCTCACCATGATGAAGAAACATCACATCGGCGGAATTCCGGTGACTGATGCCGACGGCTATCTGATAGGCATAGTTACCAACAGGGATCTCCGTTTCCATGTGGACAACAAGCTCCCTGTCTCGACCGTCATGACTTCCGGCAACCTGATAACCGCAAGGAAAGGCATAACGCTTGAGCAGGCCACCGACATTCTGATGAAGAGCAAAGTGGAGAAGCTGCCTGTGGTGGATGAGAACGGGAAACTCGAGGGGCTGATAACCTACAAGGACCTCATGAAGATAAAGGACAATCCCATCGCTTCCAAGGATTCCAAGGGAAGACTGCTTGTGGCTGCCGCCGTGGGAGTTAAGTCCGACACCATGAAGAGGGTGGAGATGCTTGCCGACGCGGGAGCCGACGCGGTTGTGATAGATACCGCACACGGCCACTCGCAGGGCGTTCTCAAAGTCATAGCCGGGTGTTGCGAGGCGTTCAGGAACAGAGATGTGCAGATTGTGGCCGGCAACGTGGCCACGGCAGAAGGGGCGAAGGCTCTGGCCGATGCCGGTGTGGATGCCGTCAAGGTGGGCATAGGTCCCGGTTCCATCTGTACTACCAGGATAATCGCCGGAGTGGGAATGCCGCAGCTTACCGCGGTTATGCTTGCGGCAGGTGCCCTCAGGGGTACGGGTGTGCCCGTGATCGCTGACGGAGGCATCAGATATTCGGGAGACATCACCAAGGCTCTGGCTGCCGGTGCGAGCACTGTCATGGCAGGTTCGCTTTTTGCCGGCACAGAGGAATCTCCCGGTGAAACCATTATCCTGAACGGTCGTAAGTTCAAATCATATAGAGGCATGGGCTCGCTCGAGGCCATGGAACACGGCTCCAAGGACAGGTATTTCCAGGACATGGAGGATGACATAAAGAAGCTCGTTCCGGAAGGTATCGTGGCGCAGGTTCCCTACAAAGGCACGGTTTCTGAAGTTGTATATCAGCTTGTGGGAGGTCTCCGCGCCGGTATGGGATACTGCGGAGCTCACAATATAGAACAGCTTCGCTCGGCGAAGTTCGTCCGCATTACGAACGCCGGTTTCCTTGAAAGTCATCCTCATGACGTTACCATAACCAAGGAAGCCCCTAACTATTCGAGGTAGTTGAAAAAAATACTTTTCTGCATAGCGTTGGGCTGCGCCCTGTTTTCGTGCAGCAGGATTTCCGGACTTGTCCACGAGGGAGATGTCGTGGCCAGGGTCGGCAAAGAGAAATTGTACTCCGTGGAGCTTGAAAACTTCATTCCTGCGGGAGTTTCTCCCGAAGACAGTGCGAAACTTGCCGCCAGATACATAGACAAGTGGGCGGTCGACCGTCTCTATCAGGAAACTGCGGAGCGGGAACTTGACAAGTCCGATCTGGATGTAAGCAAGGAGCTGGAGGATTATCGCCGATCCCTGCTCAAATACAAATATGAGCAGCTTTACATAAATCAGAGACTGGACACGGCCGTAACCGACTCCCAGATAGACGAGTACTACGATTCTCATCAGGATCAGCTGAAATTGAGCGTTCCCATCGTCAAAGCGCGTTTCGTGACCGTTCTGAAAGATTCCAGAAACTACTCCAGGATAAAAACCGAGCTGGCGGTGGATGATGAGAGCGGAATGGTCTCGGCGGACAGCCTTCTGTTCATGTCTACCCTGAGGAACACCGATTTCGGCGGGCGGTGGATAGAGGCGTCCGTATTGGCAAGGGAGTTCGGTATGGACTATGTTGCCATGCTATCCTCCGTCAGGAACGGCTATGTGGAGAAGCTTGATGCGGAGGGAAACCATAACCTCGCATATATTTTCGCGACTGTCCCGGCCGGGCAGACCGGTCCTGAAGAATTCTATCTTGACAGGATAAGGGAAATAATACTAAACGCCAGGAAGCAGAAGCTTCTTTCCTCTTTGGAACAGGATTTGGTGACGGAAGCGCGTGAGAAGGGCGAATTAACAATTTATTGAGATGAAGAAGATCCTTATGACATTTGCGTTCGCGCTGTCGGCCGTGATGGCAGTAAATGCGCAGAATTATCCTGCCGGGCTCATAGACAAGACTATAGCCGTGGTCGGGGATGAGATGGTGACAATCAGCTCTCTGGAGCAGGAGCTTCAGTACATGCGGACACAGGGACTGTCTTCCGATGAGAACATGAGATGTTCGGTTCTGGAAAGCGTGCTGGAGTCCAAGCTTTTCCTCATGCAGGCGCGCATAGATTCCCTGACGGTGAACCATGAAATGGTGAACAGCAGTGTGAACGCAAGGGTGGATCAGGTGAAGACCGCTCTGGGAGGAGAGGAACAGGTGGAGGAGTATTTCGGAAAGAGCCTGTTCAAGTTGAGACAGGAATGGGAAAAGATGCTTGAAGACCAGAATCTTACCCAGCAGATGCAGCAGAAGATAGCGGGGAATGTTCCCGAAATTACCCCTCACGACGTAAAAGATCTTGTTGCGCGTACCGATTCCGCGGACCTGCCCGTGGTCCCTATAAAATATCAGTTGAGCCAGATCTGCATCTACCCCGACAGGGAAGCTGCGGACCTTGCCGTAAAGGAAAAACTTCTGGCCATAAGGGAGAGAATCATAAACGGAGAGAAATTTTCGACCCTGGCAAGGATTTATTCCGAGGACACCCAGAGTGCCAGGAAGGGCGGTGAACTCGGCATGTCTTCCAAATCCATCTTCTGGCCTGCATTTTCCGATGCCGCCATGGCCCTGAAGCCGGGAGTGGTTTCCCAGGTGGTTGAGACTCCTGACGGATTCCACCTGATAGAGGTGTTGGAAAAGAAAGGTGACATGTTCAACGCCAGACATATTCTCATGAGGCCGGAATACACGGCTGCCGACAGGGAAAAGGCCTTCAAGACTCTGGACAGCCTCAGGAGCCGGATTCTTGCGGATTCCCTTACATTTCCCCAGGCGGCGCGTTTCTATTCTCAGGATCCCTCATCCAGAACCAACGGAGGGCAGATGGCCGATCCTAACACCGGTGCGGCATACTTTGAAATCGACCAGCTCAAGCCTCAGGACTATAATGCCATAAGGGATCTGAAGGAAGGGGAGATTTCCGATTCCTTCGAGTCTCTTGACAATGAGGGGAGGAGCGGGCACACCGTGTACAAGATTATAAAGGTCGATAAGATTATTCCTGCCCATACGGCTACCTTTGAAGACGACTACAGTCTCCTGTCTGACGAAGCTCGCACTCAGGCGGCTATGGGGGAGATAGACAAGTTCCTTGACGAGAAAATAGCTTCCACCAACATAATCATAGATCCCATATTCAAGAACTGCGATTTCAGCAGAGCCGCATGGAAAACGAAAATCGCTGAAGAGGAGTAGCTGATGTCGCCCCTGAAGTTTCTGTTTTTTTGCGCAGCGGCATTGATGTCCGTGTTTCCGGCCTTCTCTCGGGAGAATAAAGGAGACAGGGATTCGCTTGTCAGCCTGCTGAGCGCGAAATCCATGGAACTGATAGAGAAGGAGGGCGTTGACTACCGCAAGGTGACCGGCCCCGCCCGCTTCCTCCATAACAATACCTATCTGGTCTGCGATACCGCACTGTGGAATGTGAACGCAGATGTCATAGAGGCGATAGGCAACGTGAAGATCATCCAGGACGGCACCGTCCTTTCCGGTGACCGTCTGACGTACATAGTCGCTCAGGATCTTGCCCAGTTCCGGGGCAATATCGTACAGCTGGAGGACAAGGACAGGAACATGCTCAGGACCAGGTATCTGGACTACAACACCAGAGACAGTCTCGCTCTTTTTCGGGACGGCGGTGCCATGAAGGACAAGGACGGACAGGTAATAGAAAGCATGGAGGGCTTTTATGATTCCAAGATAAAGACCTTCACATTTCTGAACAATGTCAACATGTTCACCGACAGCATATTCGTCAAGACTACAAAGCTGGATTACCGGTCTGACGCGGCCCTTGCGACCTTCTCCTATGGGACGGATGCCTGGCGCGACGACTACATGCTCTCTTCCGATGCCGGCTGGTATGACCGGAATCAGGAGCTTTTTCTTTTCTACGACCATGTCCACGGCATGTCAGGGGAGCAGGAAGCATGGGCGGACTCCGTCTATTACAACAGACGCTCCGGTGATGTGGAGATGCTCGGAAACGCACAGGTCACGGACACTACGAGGTCTGCGTACGCTCTCGGCGGCAGGATTTTCTATCAGGATTCCCTCTCAAAAATCACCATGACGCGTTATCCTGCCATAGTAGGAGTTACCGACACAACGGGAACGGCCAGGGATACGGTTTACGTCGGTGCGGACACTCTTACGATGCGGACGATACTGAAGTACCGGATAGATTCTCTCGAGTTCAGGAATGCTTCCGCACGTCTGGCCGACATATCGGCGGACGCCGTGAGCTCCTACAGGAAATCGGCATATGAGGAAGCGCAGAAGGCTGCCAGAGAAGCCTTGGCCCGGGATGAGGATTATGTCGCGGAACAGCAGGCCCGGGAAAAAAGGGCGGCTGCGGCGCAACGGGAAAAGGAATCGGCTGTCCCCCCCGCGGACAGTCTCGTTTCTGCGGACAGTCTCGTTTCTGCGGACAGTCTCGTTTCTGCGGACAGCCTCGTTTCAGCGGACAGCCTTGTTTCAGCGCTCAACCTAAGCGCTGCGGATACTCTTGCGATGCAGCTTGCCGATTCGGTTTCAGTTCCGGAACAGCCGCTTGACACGGCCAAGGTCGCTTTTGTCGATGGCAGGGGAAATGTCCGCATGTACGGGACCGATTTTCAGATGCGTGCCGGAGAGCTGAAGTTCAATGAACTGGATTCGCTCCTGCGCCTTTACAAAGAACCGTTGGTGTGGAATGACGGGAACAGGCAATATGCCGCGGACAGCATGTATGTGTCTTTCGGTGATGAAAGCATAGAGCGTGCCTATCTCATGTCGGATGCGTTCGTTACCGTGGAGGAGGCTCCGCAGTGCTACGACCAGGTGCGCAGTACGGAGATGCTGGCCTATTTCGATTCCGGCGGAAAGCTCAGCCGCTTCGATGCCACGGGAGGCGTCGATGCAGTGTTCTACATCAAGGAGGACAGCACCTATGCCACCGTGAACAAAAGCCAGTCCAGGCTGCTGACGGCTGTGCTGAAGGACGGAACTTTGGATGACGTGTACTATTTCGATGAAGTTAAGAACAACGGCTACCCTCTGGCCCAGATGAGCGATGCGGACAAGCAGCTCAAAGGGTTCAATTGGAAACCTGAACTGAAACCTACCGGGCCTTCCGACATTACCGTATATAAGCTAAGGCCGGGGCAGCGTCTCAGGTACGCGTCACGTCCAAAGGCCCGGTTTACGCAGACGGACATCTATTTCCCCGGTTACATTCAGGGAGTTTATGATGAGATAAGCGAACGTGAGGCTCGTAAGGATTCTCTCCGTATTGCCGAAGATCTCGAAACCCGCACTCATGCCGACATTTTGGCCGCGGCGGATTCTACGGACGTGTCCGGGGCGGTGGCGGACAGTCTTGCGGCAGCGGTGGATTCCGGTGCGGCGGAGCCCGCGGATTCCGTCTCTACAGGTTTGCAGGCAGGCGCAGGTATCCATGTCGCAGATGAATATGCCGATTCCACGGCGACGGCTGACAAGGCATCGCTGAAGCGCCTGAAAGCTGCGGAAAGACGGCGTGCCAGAGAGGAGCGCTGGGCGAGGCTTGACAGTCTCGATGCCGCCAAAGCTGCTGCCAAGGCGGAGAAAAAAGCGGAAAAGGCCAGGCAGAAGAAGCTCAAGCTTATCCTTTCCCAAGAAAAAGAGGCCCGCAGGGATGCCGAACGCCTTGAAAAGTACAGAAGGCGTTATGAAAAGAAATACGCCCGCAGAAAGAAATCTGCGGACGCTGTGGTTGAAACCAAAGAAACGGATGGAAATCCGTCCGTTTCAGAGGACGGAGAATCTTAGTCTTCGGCGAATCCTCTGATTATGTTCAGGATTACCCGGGATGCTTTTTCCATGGACTCCAGGGGAACGAATTCCATTTTTCCATGAAAATTGAGTCCGCCTGCGAAAATGTTCGGGCAGGGGAGTCCCTTGAAACTCAGGTTCGCCCCGTCAGTGCCTCCTCTTATGGGCTGGATTTTCGCTTTCACGCCGGCTTCCTCCATGGCCTTTACGGCAATGTCTATTATCTTGCGGTGAGGCTCGATCTGCTCTTTCATGTTGTAGTACTGATCGTTTATCGATGCGTTGGCTGTCCCGGCCCCGTATTTCGCATTTATGGCATCGGCGCATTTCTGCATGAGCTTTTTGCGCTCCTCGAATTTTCCCCTGTCGTGGTCTCTGATTATGTAGGACATGTCGGCTTCTTCCACAGTTCCGTTAATGGCCGTGAGGTGGTAGAACCCTTCGTACCCTTCTGTCTCCTCAGGACACTCATGCGCAGGAAGCAGTGAGTTCAGTTCACATGCTATCCTCAACGCGTTTTTCATCTTGCCTTTGGCATAGCCCGGGTGGACGTTTCTTCCCTGAATGTGGATTTTGGCTGAAGCTGCATTGAAATTCTCGAACTCAAGTTCTCCTATTGCGCCTCCGTCCATGGTGTAGGCGTAGTCCGCACCGAACTTCTCCACGTCGAACTTTACGACGCCTCTGCCTATTTCCTCATCGGGGGTGAACCCTATCCGTATTTCTCCGTGTCTGAATTCCGGATGGGACGCGATGAACTGTGCGGCGTCCATGATTTCCGCCACACCGGCTTTGTCATCTGCACCGAGCAGTGTGGTACCGTCCGTGGTGATGAGCGTCTGTCCCTTGTAATCGCTCAGTTCCGGGAATTCGGACGGTTTCAGGCTAAGCCCTTCAGCCCCTTTCAGGGGTATTTCGCCCCCGTCATAGTTTTCTATGATCTGCGGCTTAACATTTTTGCCGGATGCATCGGGTGATGTGTCGGCGTGGGCGATGAATCCTATGGACGGTGCTTTTCTGCTGATGTTCGAAGGAATCTTCGCCATTACGTAGCCGTATTCATCGATGTCCGATTCTATGCCCATGCTTTTCAGTTCATCATTCAGCATACGCAGCAGGTCCAGTTCCCTGGCTGCGCTCGGCTGGGTTTCGCTTTCCTCACAGGATTGTGTATCCACAGACACGTACCTCAGAAATCTGTCGAGTATGTTTTCCATTTTCATAATTTGATTTTGTTCTGTCCTGATACCCAAATTTAGCTTTTTAATCCGTAATATGAAACATCATTCCCCATTCCTCGTTTACCCGACTTTCCCCGTTTTGCTTGTATAGCAGGAAGAAAAAATGCATTTTTGCTTGAAAATCCAGGTGTGGTGTGTGCATTGAATACACGTATTCCGGAAACGAAGATATTGTTCGGACAAAAAAGTCGAAAAATATTTGGCGAATTAAAAAAAGTCTGTATCTTTGCAGTCCGTTTGAAACAAAACGCAAGATCATTGACAATACTGGAAGAGAAACAAAGAGGTAAAGAAGCAGAAACAACAGAAACAGTGATAAGTTGGTTATCCAGAAAGAAAAATGGAAAACGGAAACAATTACTGCAGTTTCACGAAGGCAAAACGAGTTCAGAATCAAGCGCGGTGGCCGAAGCGTGAGCGGAGGTCCACCGAGGCGCGGGATTCACGAGAGAAAGGAGAGAAGAGCGAACGGGGGATGCCTTGGCTTCCGGAGGCGAGGAAGGACGCAGCAAGCTGCGAAAAGGCGCGGGGAGCCGCAAGCAGGCTCAGATCCGCGCGTGTCCGAATGGGGCAACCCGCACGGCTGAAGGCCGTGCACCATGGCGACATGGGGCGAACGCAGGGAACTGAAACATCTTAGTACCTGCAGGAGAAGAAAGAAACATCGATGTCCTGAGTAGTGGCGAGCGAAAGGGACGGAGCCTAAACCGGCGTCGTCGAGGCGGAGCCGGGGTTGTAGGAGACCGCAAAGGAGCGTCGAGCGAAACGGGAAGCGCCTGGAAAGGCGCGGCGGAGAGGGTGAAACTCCCGTACCGGCAAAGCGAGGCGTCAGGCGGTCCACCTGAGTAGGGCGGGGCACGAGGAATCCTGTCCGAATCCGCGGGGACCATCCCGCAAGGCTAAATACTACCGGAAGACCGATAGCGTACCAGTACCGTGAGGGAAAGGTGGGAAGCACCCCGAGCAGGGGAGTGAAAGAGAACCTGAAACCGTTCGTTTACAAGCGGTCGGAGCCCGAGAGGGCGACGGCGTGCCTTTTGCATAATGAGCCTACGAGTTGCGTCACGCCGGCGAGGTTAAGGGCTTGAGGCCCGGAGCCGGAGCGAGAGCGAGTCTGAAGAGGGCGCTTGAGTCGGTGTGAGCAGACGCGAAACCTAGTGATCTACCCTTGGCCAGGCTGAAGGCGCCGTAACAGGCGCTGGAGGGCCGAACCGGTTTACGTTGAAAAGTGCTCGGATGAGCTGAGGGTAGGAGTGAAAGGCCAATCAAACTGGGAGATAGCTCGTACTCCCCGAAA
>CAYWPV010000055.1:0-12156 GCA_964460265.1 uncultured Muribaculaceae bacterium
GGCCACGACCTCATCGGGGTTCAGACTCTTGTTGGGTTCTTTTCCGAAGAAACTCTTGACCAGTTCCTGAACTTTGGGGATACGGGTGGAACCGCCCACCAGCAGAACCTCGTCAATCTGAGATGCGGTAAGGTGCGCATCCTGCAGTGCCTTACGGCAAGGTTCCATGCTTCTCTCGAAAAGATCGTCGCAGAGCTGCTCGAATTTGGCCCTCGTAAGAGTCTTCACAAGGTGTTTAGGAACACCGTCGACAGGCATGATGTAAGGCAGGTTGATTTCCGTGGAAGTCTGGTTGGAAAGTTCGATCTTGGCTTTCTCCGCAGCCTCTTTCAGTCTCTGAAGAGCCATAGGGTCCTTCTTCAGGTCAGCGCCGCCGTTCTCCGCTGCGAACTCCTGGGCAAGCCAGTCGATAATCTTCTGGTCGAAATCATCACCGCCGAGGTGAGTGTCACCATTTGTGGATTTGACTTCAAACACACCGTCACCGAGTTCCATGATTGAAATATCGAACGTACCGCCGCCAAGGTCATAGACAGCGACCTTCATGTTTTTGTTCTTCTTGTCAAGACCGTAAGCCAAAGCGGCGGCGGTAGGCTCATTGATGATTCTCTTTACATCAAGACCGGCTATCTTTCCGGCTTCCTTGGTGGCCTGACGCTGTGAATCGCTGAAATATGCAGGCACGGTAATGACAGCCTCCGTAACAGGCTGACGGAGATAGTCTTCAGCCGTTTTCTTCATCTTCTGAAGAATTATGGCCGAAATTTCCTGCGGGCTGTACAGTCGTCCGTTGATGTCCACCCTCGGAGTGTTGTTGTCGCCTCTGACTACAGAGTAAGGAACTCTTTCAGTCTCTTTGACCACCTGATCATAAGTCTCGCCCATGAATCTCTTGATGGAGAAGACCGTGTTTTTAGGATTGGTGATAGCCTGACGTTTTGCAGGGTTGCCCACCTTTCTTTCACCGCCGTCGGTGAAGGCCACGACTGAAGGCGTAGTCCTCATGCCTTCGTTATTTATGATGACTGTAGGCTGGTTGCCTTCCATGACTGCTACGCAGCTGTTGGTTGTACCCAAGTCGATACCAATGATTTTTCCCATATTTAAATCTCCTATTATTGTCTTGTCAAACTTATTTCTCATCCGTCCACTTCCGAACAGACGCCTTCATAATACCAATCCTTGTGCCACCGCAGGATATATGCCATTTTGTCATGATATTACTGTCAAAACACAATTAATCAATTCTTCAAGACAAGATTTGACGACTCTTATTCATATATTTGCAGAACCTAACGGACATTTTGAAAAATGGCGGAACCATCAGCATACAGAAAACTTGAGGATGAAGAATATGAAACTCTGGCATCCGGAATCCTATATGAAGACAATCACCTGCTTATCGTAAACAAGCATGTCGGAGACATAGTGCAGGGAGACAAGACCGGTGACGAGACCCTGGGAGACAAGTATAAGGCTTTCATCGCCCGGCGGGACGGCAAGCCGGGTAAAGTCTTCATGGGGATTCCGCACAGGTTGGACCGGCCCGTAAGCGGAATAACCGTACTGGCCAAAACATCCAAAGCCCTTGAACGCATGTCAGAAATGTTCAGGGACGGAAATGTACACAAAATCTATTGGGCTCTCGTATGTGAAGAACCTGAGCAGGCAGAAGCGACTCTTGAAAGCTGGATAGCCAGGAACGGAGACACGAACAAATCCTTCATAGCCAAAGCGGGCTCAAAGAACGCCAAATCCGCAAAACTCAAGTACAGGATAATCGGAAAGACCGACAGTTTTTTTCTTCTGGAAGTAGAGCTTTTCACAGGCAGACATCACCAGATACGCTGCCAGCTCGCTTCCATAGGCTGCCATATAAAAGGTGACCTCAAATACGGAGCGAAAAGATCCAACCCTGACGGAGGGATATGCCTTCACGCCAGGGAAATCAGATTCACGCATCCCGTAAAAAAGACGGAAATCGACGTCAAAGCTCCCGTACCCCGTTCCTGGAAAGGGCTTTCTCCTGAAGCGTACTCTCCTGCCAATGACGGCACCACTCCCCGGGGGTCTGGCCCGCAATAAGCTTGAACGCCATGTTGAACGTCACCTTTGTACTGAAGCCCGACAACTGACAGAGTTCGGACACCTTCAGGCCCGGATCCTTTTTGAACAGTTCCATCGCATAACGCACCCTGTAATTGTTGACATACCGGCTGAAGTTGCCTCCCGTGCAGGAATTGATCATTCTTGAGACATAGCCGCTGTTCGTGTACAATGCCTTGGCCATATCATCAAGACAGAATACGGAAGAAAGGTAGGGCCGCTTGGTTTCCATGTACTCCTTCATTCTGGCATAAAGCATCCTGTAGTTTATGCTGATTTCATCTGCGGGAGCAGGCTCCAGGGTCATTCTTATCCTCTCCCTGGTACGGGCCTTCATGTCCTTGGCCAGATTGTCTCCGCCTCCGGCAAGATGCCTGACAAAGAAAGCAAGGTAAAGGAGCAACGAGACAGAAAGCGCAACCAAATCCGTCACATCTCCGGGAGCATTGCCGGCCGCATTCAACAGTAAAAGCACCGCGCATTCATAAATTACCGCGAAGGAGAGTCCCGCATAGTTTACGGCGACTTCCCACCCGGGTATTTTCCCGCAAAGATAGTTCATGTCTTTTGTCATGTGCCGGACATTGGATACCATGTAGATCGGCAAAGGCAAAGCAATCAGAACACTGTACAGGAGAGACATCTGGACGCCGGCAGCGGAAATAAGTCTTTCGAAGACCGCTGATAGAACGCAAGCCAGAGAAAGTGCCGCATCCAGGAATGGAATGATTCTGCCAGACCCGCCGCTTACAGGAGTAAGCAGAAGAATCATGGAGGACGCTCCTAAGGTAAAAATGCAGAAGGGGACAGACAGCCTCCCGGAAATGACTCTGCAAACGAACAATGAAATCAGCAACGTAAGCACGGAAAGCATCCTGACAATGGAGCTTTCTTTTTTTAAAATAAACAGTGGCATTTTGTAATAATATTAATTAATCTTAATCCTCTTCAAGAGATCCGGCTGCACCGCTGATATCTGAACGAATGATATCTTATCTGCATAAAATTAAAAAATTATCTCCGCATACACTCATGGCATGCGGAGACAGGAATTAAGATTTATGAATTATTTACCGAAAATCAGGATTCTTTACTTTTCTGAGCATTTATCTTGATATTGTCAAAGCCGTTTCCATAAACCTCGCTCACGGAGCCGACCGAAAGGAAAGCATCCGGGTCAATGGATTTAACATAACGCAGAAGGACGTTGAGATCGGTCTTCCTGGTTATAATCATCAGAACCTCGCTTTCTTTTTTTGTATACCATCCTTTCGCCTGAAGAAGCGTCACGCCACGATGCATATCATTGGTAACCTTGTCCGCTATCTGAGCATACTTCTTGGACATCACGAAAACCTGCACGGACTGCCTGGTCCCGTTCAGATAAATATCTATCACGAATCCGTTCACCGTCACAAGCACAAGTCCGAACACGACATTGGAAACTTTTACTGAGAAAGGAAGAAGCACCCCGTCCGGAGTATATGACGGAATCATGAGCGAAGAAAGAATAATCGCCACATCCATCCAAAGAATGAGCTTGCCCGTGGAAATATTCCTGTACTTGGAAACTATCAGCGCTATTATATCCGTGCCTCCGGAACTACCGCCCCCCTGCATGGCTATTCCTATGCCGGTTCCGGTCATGAGGCCGCCTATGGCAGTGCATATCATCTTCCCGTTGTCTATCGCCAGCGGTTTGATTATGCTCATGGGTATGACTGCCTGAAGGACATTCAGCCCGATTGAAGCTATTATAATGGCGTACACTGTCTTGACCCCGAAATCGGGTCCGAGCACGCAGAATCCTATTATCAGCAAAATCGCGTTGATTACGAAATAGGAGTATCCCATCTTGATGCCGGTCGCATACTGGATCATGGATGCGATACCCGAAACGCCTCCTCCGACGAGATTGTTAGGAACAAGGAAAACCGCCCATCCGGTGACGTACAGAGTAATGCCGAGCGTCACAAGAAAATAGTCTTTGACAGTTCTCCAGATTTTGTTTTCTGTATCCATAGTTATTCATAGTTTTCTTTTATATCCTGAGCATTCTTCTTCGGAATACCCGTCTTTATCTCTTCGAAGCCCTCACCATAGACACTCGAGGCGGAAACAACGCTCACAAAAGCATCTTTGTCGATATACTTTATGGCACGGGTGACTTCACGGAGTTCACTTTTGCGTACGACGACGAACAACACTTCTGAATCCTCTCCGCTGTAGCACCCGCGTGCCTTTATGGCAGTGACGCCCCTGTTCATCTCATGCATTATATAGTCCGTTATCTTGCCCTGCATCTTGGAGAAAATCATGACCTGTACGGAAGACTGACGTCCAAGCATAAGATAGTCAAGGGTGAAAGCGGACATGAACATAACCACGTAACCATAAACCATGTCATTCACCGTATGGCCCGGGGTCAGAAGGATGGACGCTATGATCACCGTGTCCGTCGCAAGGAATACTTTCCCGATTGAAATAGGCCAGTATTTGTTCAGAACAAGCGCTATGATGTCTGACCCGCCTGTACTTCCTCCATGCCAGAATACTATGCACAATCCGATTCCTTCCATCGCGCCCGCTATTACGGAAACAAGGAAACGGCTGTCGATATATAGGAAATTTCCCGGAACGGAGTACATGAAGTCAAACTGGGGCAACAGCTTGAAAAGTATGGTGGAAAGCAGTATGCAGTATATGGTCTTGAAACCGAAGCCTTTTCCGAGTATAAGCGAACCCGCTATCACAAGGAAGGCGTTCATGGTCAGGAAGGAATATGCGACAGGTATCTTCCCTGCCGTCGCGAATTGGATGACCGTACACAATCCTGTAAGACCGCCACTGGTGAAGTCATTGGGAATCAAGAAGAAATCCCATGCCATGCAGTAAAGCAAAGTTCCGAGCGAAAGTATCAAATAATCCTTAAGAATCTTCAGCATCCTGTTTTCTCCGGACATAATCTTTTTATTTAACAACTATATTGACGATTTTGCCCGGTACCACGATAACCTTGACAATAGTCTTCCCGGCAACATATTTTTCGGTCTTGGCCATTCCTTTCACATGGCTCTCGACCGCGGACCTGTCCATGGACTTGGGAAGGTCCACCGTGAATCGCGTCTTCCCGTTGAAAGAAACCGCATAGGTGCAATTGTCCTCAACCGTATAGGCTTCTTCATATTTCGGGAATGAGGCGAACGTCACACTGCCGTCATGGCCAAGCGAATGCCATAGTTCTTCCGCCACATGCGGAGCAAAAGGAGAAAGAAGTATGACCATCGGCTCCAGGATTTCCTTTTTGTAACATTTCTTCTCGGAAAGTTCATTCACGGCAATCATGAACGCGCTTATGGTCGTGTTGTAAGAGAAGGATTCGATGTCCGATTCCTCCTTGCCGATAAGCTTGTGCAGAATCTTGAGTTCTTCCGCATCGGCCTTCTCATCCTTCACAAGATAATCTTCTCCGTCATAGAAGAGCCTCCAGAATTTCTTAAGAAAACGGTTGACACCGTCTATTCCCTTGGTATCCCATGGTTTGGACTGCTCTATAGGACCGAGGAACATCTCATAAAGTCTCAGCGTGTCCGCCCCGTATCTGTCGCAGATATCATCGGGGTTCACCACGTTGAACATGGATTTGCTCATCTTCTCAACCGCGGAACCGCAGATGTACTCACCGTTTTCAAGAACGAACTCCGCATTCCTGAATTCCGGTCTCCATGCCCTGAAAGCATCAAGGTCGAGCCTGTCATTATGGACAATGTTTATGTCTACATGTATCTCCTGGGTTTCATACTTGTCTTTGAGTCCATAAGAGACAAACTTGTCAGTGCCGACTATTCTGTACACAAAATTTGAACGGCCCTGTATCATACCCTGATTCACAAGCTTGCGGAAAGGCTCATCCTCACAGACATAGCCTAGATCGTAAAGGAATTTGTTCCAGAATCTTGAATAAATGAGATGTCCTGTGGCATGTTCCGTTCCGCCTACGTAAAGATCCACATTGCGCCAGTACTCGTCCGCTTCCCTGCTTACAAGAGCCTTGTCGTCATGCGGATCCATGTATCTGAGATAATATGCGCTCGAACCCGCAAATCCCGGCATGGTGCCGGTTTCCAAAGGATATCCTTTATAAGTCCAGTTCTTGGCACGTGCGAGAGGAGGTTCTCCGGTTTCCGTAGGTTTGAACTCCGTTATCTCGGGAAGTTTAAGAGGAAGTTCTTCCATGGGCAGAGGAACAGGGATTCCGTCTTTGTAATAAATCGGGAAAGGTTCTCCCCAATACCGCTGACGGCTGAAAATGGCATCGCGCAGACGGTAATTGGTTTTTCTGTGTCCTATACCCCTGGCCTCCACATAATCCTTGGCAGCCTCTATGGCATCCTTGACATCCATTCCGTTCAGGAACCCGGAATTGCACATCTTCCCTTCCTTGGCATCAAAGCTGCTTTCACTTACGTCGCAGCCTTCTATGATCGGCACGATCGGCAGATTAAACTTCCTTGCAAATGCATAGTCGCGGCTGTCATGAGCGGGGACTGCCATGATCGCACCTGTACCGTATCCCGCAAGCACGTATTCTGAAATCCATACCGGGACTTTCTTTCCGGTAAGAGGATTGACGGCATAAGATCCCGAGAATACCCCGGTTACAGTTTTGGTATCCGCCATCCTTTCCCTCTCGGTCTTTTTCTTGACATAAGCGACATACTCCTCCACCGCCGCTTTCTGTTCCGGGGAAGTCAGTTCGGAAACCAGTTCGCTTTCAGGCGCAAGAACCATGAATGTCACGCCGAAAATCGTATCCACCCTGGTCGTGAAAATGGTAATGTCCCTCTCTTTCTCACCATTGATGACATGAAAATTCACGTCCGTACCATAGGAGCGTCCTATCCAGTTGCGCTGCATCTCCTTAAGAGAGTCCGTCCAATCAAGCCTGTCAAGTCCTTCAAGCAATCTCTCGGCATAGGCGGAAACCCTCAGCTGCCATTGGGTCATCTTTTTCTGCTCCACCGGGTAGCCGCCGCGGACGGAAAGACCGTCCTTGACTTCATCATTGGCCAGCACGGTACCGAGCTTCGGACACCAGTTCACATAGGTCTCGCCCTGATAGGCAATCCTGTAGTTCATCAGAACTTTGGATTTTTCCTGTTCCGTCCAGGCATTCCACCGGTCAGCCGAGAAACGCATTTCCATCTGGCAGGCAGCGTTCACGCCTTCCGTTCCTTTCTCGGAAAAATGCTTTTCGAGTTCAGCTATCGGACATGCTTTAGCCTTCGCATTGTCGTAGTAGGATTCGAACATCTTGATGAATGCCCACTGAGTCCACTTATAATAAGCAGGATCACAAGTTCTTACCTCACGTGACCAGTCAAAGGAGAAACCTATCCTGTCAAGCTGGCTGCGATACCTGTTGATATTGTTCACGGTGGTTATTTCCGGATGCTGCCCGGTCTGTATGGCATACTGCTCGGCAGGAAGTCCGAATGCATCATAGCCCATGGGATGGAGCACGTTGAATCCCTTCAGTCTTTTGTATCTTGAATAAATGTCGCTGGCTATATACCCGAGAGGATGGCCGACATGAAGCCCGGCTCCTGAAGGATAGGGAAACATGTCCAGAACATAATACTTGGGACGGCCATGATCCTCTTTCGTTTCGTAAGTATGATTTTCAGCCCAATACTGCTGCCATTTCTTTTCGATTTCTTTAAAATTATATTCCATAGCAATGTATTTATTCTATCTCTTTATACCGATGCGTGCCTTGCCGCCTTTTTTCTCAAGAATGAAATCTATCGGTATGGTTATGTATGAACGTACGGTCTTTCCGTTCACTTTGGCGGCTTTCCATCTGGGAGATGCCTTCACTACGCGCAATGCTTCCGCATCGAGAAGTTCATCGATGCCCTTGGTAACGGTCACTTCGCTGACCTTTCCGTCTTTTTCTATAGTAAAACGCACGTTTACACGTCCCTGAATCCCGTTGTCCACAGCCTCCTGCGGATATCTCAAATATTGGTAGACCCATTTTGTCATAAACCATGCGGGGTCGGCATGTCCCATGAACGCCGGCTTGACGTCACAGTCGTAATAGGAATATGCCTTTTCATCCGTAGCCTTGTCTCCGTATCCGGTTCCCCTGAACGAAGGAGCGACATCCACGTTGGCGAGAGCCCTTGAGCACACATACAGATACTCAAGTTCACGCTCCATCAGATCATATTGCAGTATCGAAGGGGTATCTCTCGGGGAATCATGTTCAGCGTAAACTCCGGTCGTAAAAAAAACGGACGGGATGGAGGCCGCATAGAAACTTCTATGATCGGAAGGATAAGGCTCCGACGAGGTAAGCTCCGGTACCAGAGGAAGAATCTCTCCTGCCAGGGACGACAGCAGCGAATTCATGTCAGGGTTCGACGCCGTATAGGCGTACATCTTGTTTCCGACACCGAGCATGTCCAGATTGATCATGGCGTCTATCTTGTCCTTTTCCTTGAACGATCTGTTCAGGAAATACCATGAACCGGCAAATCCCTCACGCGAAGAGCCGAATGCGACAAAAATGACGGAACGGCGGAAAAGGATGTTGTTGGTGCTTATCATCCTGGCAAGCTCCATCATGAGAGCCAGACCGGAAGCATTGCCGTTGGCTCCGTAATATATCTGTTCGGCAGGTTCTCCGTCCACGGTCAGGACATTTGTTCCGAGATTGTCAAGCCTCGCGCCTACAACCAGATACCTGTCACGCAGAGACGGATCATAGCCCTGAATGACTCCCACGATGTTTCTGGAGGTGACGGTATCGCCCTGCGGGCGCCCTATCCCGAAAATATCTCCGCCCTTCGGCGACAGCATCTCCACTCCGTAATCTCTCAGAGTCTTTTCGACATATTCAGCAGCATCTTTTTCTCCTTCCGCTCCTGCCCTTCGGCCTTCCAATGAAGATGAAGCGACAAAAGAAACATGCTCTTTCAGAACCGAGGACAGATCGCTGTCATCAAGTTCAGAATAATAGCTGTTGTATTGGGCGCAAAGAGGCAGCGCAAATAATACCACCGCAAGCAAAGACAGAACTTTCTTCATCTCACCTTCAAATCTCATTCGTTCACCAGAATCCATGCGTCCGGAGGACAGAAAGACTCTTCCCGAATCTTGTCCAGACACTTGAACGCATAGTTCAGATTGTCTGTCTGACATGCGCCTACCGCCGTCAGCCCGTTCCTGAAACTTATGAGGGTCGCCGTGTAGCCGGCCCCGTTTACGGTTGAAAGAAGCTTTTCAGCATTGGATCTCGCCGCAAAAGCACCCACAACAACATAGTATCTGTAATCCAGCTTCGTACCGAAAAGGCCGCCTAGTTTGGCGGGATTCAGAACCGTTCCCCGTTCCTGCAGACCTGATTTTCCCATCTGCAATGCTGTCTGCACCGCCGAATCAAGAGCGGCAAGAGAATCCGAAAGTTCCTTCTCAATCGCATGAAGGGAGTCCATTCTGGCAGCATGAGCCATGGAGTCGGCACGGACGATGGCCTCGCGCTTTGTTTCGATTTCCTTAGACGTCGGCCTTCCGGCAAGTTTCCGGAGCGGATCGCACCCGGAAAAGACAAACCAAACGACAAGACAGGCTGACACTAAATATGCTTTCATACGGCCGACTTTAAGTAAGAACATACAACTTTACAAATTTAACACATTAATTGATTACTTTTGCACAAGCCAAAATTAAAACTTTCTTACGCGGAACATGTTTGAAGAAGCGTAAAACAATCGCAGCATGAAGAAAACCATCACGTTGGACACAGTTGACCCCATCGAAATATATGGAGCGGGCAACAGAATACTCGAAGAGTTCTGCAGCTATTTTCCGGGGCTTAAAGTCATAGCCAGAGGGAATGAGCTGATTCTGGACGGAAAACCGGATCAGATAGAAGAATTCACCCTGCGCCTGGGGGAACTGATCGAAAGAAGACGCCGTAAATTGAATCTGACGACATATGACGTCGAAGATATCTTTGACGGTGAGACCTCTCCGGATAAGTTTAAACTCAGCGGAGATGCCGTCATCGTGCACACTACGGACGGCAAGGCCATAAGAGCCCGCAACAAAACCCAGCAGGACATGGTTAAGGCATACTTCACCGGCGACCTGACATTTGCCACGGGCCCGGCGGGGACAGGAAAAACCTACGTTGCCATAGCACTGGCAGTCAGGGCTTTGAAAAACAGGGAAATCAAGAGAATCATCCTCACACGCCCTGCTGTGGAAGCAGGTGAAAGGCTGGGATTTCTCCCCGGAGACCTGAAAGACAAGCTCGACCCCTATCTCCAGCCCTTGTACGACGCTCTCGGAGACATGATCCCCATAAAGCGCCTTCAGGAGTTCATAGCCGAAGGAACCATCCAGATAGCACCGCTCGCATACATGAGAGGAAGAACGCTCGACAGAGCATGCGTCATCCTTGACGAGGCACAGAACACGAACCTCGGGCAGCTGAAGATGTTCCTGACAAGGATGGGAACAAATGCCAAATTCATCGTCACAGGAGATGCAAGCCAGATAGACCTTCCCCGCAAAGAAGATTCCGGACTTGTAAGATGCATTTCCATGCTGAAGGACATCAAAGGAATCTCCATCATAAACTTTACCAGCGAAGACATAGTACGCCACCCGCTGGTAAACAAAATAGTCAAGGCATTCGACCGGAATGAAGACGAAACCGGAAAACAATAAGAAAGCGCCGCTTTCGCGACGCTTTCTCATTTTCGGTGAAACCCGCCTGTTTTCATCGTCCGACTAGCTCGCCTGACCTGAAGAAACTACCGCAGAATACTTTTCGTAAGCATCCTGATAATTCTTATCCTCATCGCGGAAACGATAGTAGGCGTTCTTCAGATATTCAGCGATGCCGACCTTGGTATTGTTGTCCTTGGAAATGTTGTACGCTTTCTCAAAAGGTTCAATGCAATTCTTGAGGCTGGTCTCAAATTCTTTGGTAAGTTCGGCATACTTGGCGTCATCAAGTTCGGCCTGGGCCTTTGTCTGGAAATCCAGAGCCCTGTTGTAGTACATGATCCCCTCACCGACATAGCCGAATTCATACTGAGGGTTGACCTGTGCGCACTGTTCGTAAGCCTTTATGGCTTTATCATATTCCCCTATCTCAGCGTAGATGTTTCCTTCAACATAGTAGAGGGAAGCGTTGTTGGGCTCATTGGCCTTGGCTGCGTCAAGAAGTTCGAAAAGTCTGTCCGTGCCCTCCCCGGCCTTTGTGTAATAGTTGATGAGTCCGATGAGGATGCCCTGGCTATGGGGGTATTTGGCAAAGCCCTCTTCGAGATATTTCTTGGTGTTGAGGGTATCAACATCCGCAAGCTTTGCGTAGATATCACCGTCCTTGCCGAAATATCCGATTTTGTAGCACTCTTCGTAGAAAGACTTCGCTCTTCCGTTATCACCGGCAGCCTGTGCGAGGAAACCTGCATTGTAGATGGAGTTGGTGTCTATCTTTGAAAGAGGAGCCAACGCGGCGGTCTTGGCGGCATCTTCGAAAAGGACACTTCCGGCCGCATAATTTCCAAGCTGATACTTCGTGTACCCTTCGTTGAGATACTTCTGGGAAATGGATTCCAAAGCCTCGGAAACGCCTTTCGCCTTGGGATCAATTGAATAAGCCTTTTCGTAAGCCTCCACCGCTTTCTCAAGTGCCTTGTCATCCACAGGCTTCGTAACCTCAATGATGCCGAGAACTCCGGCAGGCGTGAAATAAAGGTTCTTATTGTCATAGACCTCTTTAGAATACTGGCTGCCGCCGATGACGACATCCTGGGTGGAGACAGGCTGCTCTTTGCCCATGATAAGGGTAAGTTCCTGTTTGGATGCATTCAGCCAAAGATTTCCGACAGGCGCATCATATGCGGACACATAGGCTTCGCCCAGTTTCGTCCATGTTGCAGCCTTTGAAGCCTTCTTCGGGTTCTCAGTCGCAGCTTTGGCTGACTCGATTGCCTTCAAGGCATCAGCGGAAGCTTTGTCCTGTGC
>CAYWPV010000056.1:0-12149 GCA_964460265.1 uncultured Muribaculaceae bacterium
TTGCAGGAGAGAGCTACACTCAATGTCCTCTTACCACGGACAGGGCGACCTTGATAAACATGATGAAGGAGGTCGAGACCGGTCTTATCGATGACGGCACAGCCATCGGAAACGGCCTTGCTACCGCAGTCGCGCGCATGAAGGATTCCGATGCCAAAAGCCGCGTGGTGATATTGCTTACCGACGGAGTGAACAATTCCGGTGAGATTTCGCCTGTAAGCGCCGCCGAGATAGCCCAAACCTATGGAGTCAGGGTTTATACCATTGGCGTAGGGGCCAACGGGACTGCTCCATATCCGGTCATCACTCCATGGGGCGTGCAGATGCAGAATGTGGAGGTGGAGATTGATGAAAACCTGCTCAAGGACATAGCCTCCGGCACGGGAGGCAAGTATTTCAGAGCTACCGACAACACCAAACTGGCTGAAATCTATTCTGAAATAAATGATATGGAGAAGGCCAGAACGAGTGTGGACAGTTTTCCTGTCTACAAGGAGCTTTTCCCGATTTTCGGCATAGCTGCCTTGATATGTCTTCTTCTTGAGATTCTTTTGAGACTGCTGAGGAGGAGGTTGCCATGATTATTTTCGCCGCACATAAATTTCTGCTGCTTTTGCTGCTGATTCCTCTTTTCCTGATAGCCTATGCATTTTCGGCTGCTGCAAGAAAGAAGAGGATCAGGCGCTTCGGAGATGAAAAACTCGTTGACGGGCTCATGCCTTCATGGTCCGGTGCAAAAGAATGGCTGAGGATAATCCTTTTTTCGCTTGCATTCTTCTTTTTCGTGATAGGCCTTTCAAGGCCGCAGCTTGGAGCGAAGCTGGAGGAACGCAAGATGAAAGGGGCGGAAGTCATGATAGCCCTTGACGTTTCCAACTCCATGCTTGCCGAGGATTACTCGCCCGACCGTCTGGAAAGGGCCAAGCTTGCCATATCCAGACTTGTCGACAGGCTGAAGGATGACAGGATAGGTCTTGTGGTTTTCGCGGGGCGTTCGTTTGTCCAGATTCCTGTTACGGCAGACTATGTGTCGGTCAAGATGTTTCTGAACTCCATTTCCACGGAGTCGGTGCCTGTGCAGGGTACGGCCATAGGGGATGCCATAACGACCTGCATCAGAAGTTTCAGCGCACAGAGCGAAAAAAGTCGGGCGATAATAGTCATAAGCGACGGTGAAAACCATGAGGACGATCCGGTCTCCGCAGCTGCGGAGGCTTCAAAAATGGGAATCAAGGTCTATACCATAGGAGTAGGCTCTTCTGAAGGACAGCCCATTCCCATGGGAGGCTCTTATCTCAGGGACAAGGACGGGAACATAGTCGTGACAAAACTGGATGAGGATACTCTGAAGGAAACGGCTGCCGCCGGAGGAGGAGCCTATATCCATGCGGGCAATGATGAGTTCGGGCTCAACCCCGTGATAGATGACATAAGAAAAATGGAAGGTGAGGAGCTTTCTTCACAGGTTTTCGAAGCTTATGAGGAACAGTACATGTATTTCTTCGCGATAGCTTTGGCCCTGCTCGTTCTGGAGTTTCTCGTCGGTGAGAGGAAGGCAAAAAAACATTTGTTCGAATGAAAAGCATTTTTTGTCGTATATTGGTCTCGCTGCCCGTCATGCTGCTTTGCCTGAGCGTCTCGGCCCAGGCTGACAGACATGACGTGCGCCGTGGGAACCGCCAGTTCAGGAAAGGGAATTGGGCGGATTCCGATGTGAGCTACCGCAAGGCGCTGTTGAAGGATTCGCTTTCCTATGCTGCGAATTACAATCTTGCCAATGCCCTGTTCAGGGAAAAGAACATGGACGAGGCAGGCCGGTATGTTTCCAAAGCTATGGAGGCGGCAGGGTCGGATAAGGAGATTGGAGATGCGGCGTTCAATGCCGGTGATGTAGCTATTGAGAAGAAAGATTGGCAAACCGCCGTGGACGCCCTGAAGAAGGCCATGCTGGCCGATCCTGAAGACATGGAGGCGAAAGAGAATTATGCCTATGCCAAGAAGATGCTTGAGAACAAAGGCGGTCAGGGCGGATCGGACGGAAACCGGGACCAGAATCAGGACCAGAATCAGGACCAGAACCAGAATCAGAACAAAGATCAGGAACAGAACAAAGATCAGGATCAGAATAAGGAAGACGGGAATAATAAGGATAGCGACGGTCAGGGCGACGGTCAGGGCGACGGTCAGGGCGACGGTCAGCGTCGGCAGGAGGAAGGCATTTCTCCGCAGCAGGCGCAGCAGATGCTGAGGGCCATGCAGTCCAAGGAGAAGGAGACCATGGACAAGGTGAACAAGGAAAAGGCCGCTTTGCTGAAATCCCGTCAGAAAGAGAAAAATTGGTAGACAGTTATGAGGAGAATAGTAGCAATAGTGCTGTGCGCCGTACTTTCGACAGCTATGTATGCCCAGAAATCAATGAGAGTCGAAGTGCCCGGCGTCGTGGGAGTTGACGAGCAGTTCAATGTCACTTTCATAATAGAGGACAGCGGCAGGCCTTCTTCTTTCTCATGGAATCAGGGATCCGATTTCCAGCTCGTGTGGGGCCCGCAGCAAGGTTCATCCACAAGCGTTCAGATTATAAACGGCAAGAAATCAAGGTCTTCACAGTTTACTTATACCTACGTGCTGTCCCCTGTCAGGACAGGTAAGTTCGAACTGCCTTCCGCAACGGCTACAATAGGCGGAAAGACGGTTTCATCTTCTCCGGTTACCGTTGAGGTCGTCTCAAACGGATCGTCTTCATCATCTTCATCCGGATCGTCATCCTCTTCCTCGTCGGACGCCGGTGGCTCTTCGCAGTCCTACGGCGGAGACATAGCCTCCGGGGATCTGTTTATGAGACTTGTGCTGAGCAGGACTGATGTGGTTGTGGGAGAGCCTATTACCGCAACGCTCAAATTGTATCAGCGGGTTGACATAGCCGGATTCGAGGATGCCCGTTTCCCGACTTTCGACGGGTTTTGGAGTCAGGAAACCTCGGCGCCTTCCAACATACAGTTCAGGAGGGAGACTCTTGATGACAAGATCTACGAAGCCGCAGTGCTGAGAAGCTATACACTGATTCCCCAGAAGGCCGGTGACCTGCGGATAGATCCGGCGGAACTTGTATGCCTTGTGAACCTGAGAACGAAAAGAACATCGACCAGCATATTCGATGATTTTTTTGACGGCGGTTACAGGACGGTGCGCAAGAGGGTTTCCTCTCCGGCGGTGAATGTCCATGTGCGTCAGCTCCCGTCGGGGGCCCCTGCATCTTTCGGGGGCGGTGTCGGAAGATTCAGCATCGAGGCCAGGCTAAGTAAGGATACCCTGAGTACAAACGATGCCGCCTCGCTTATACTGACGGTATCGGGAACCGGCAACGTGTCCTTGCTCGAGGCTCCTGTCGTGCATCTGCATCCGGACATGGAAGTATATGACGTAAAGACTACCGACAATACCGACAGGGCACGGGGCGGTGTGAGCGGGAGCAAGACCTTTGAGTATCCGTTCATACCGAGAAGCGCAGGTGAATTCACTATAGATCTGGTGGAATATTCATATTATGACGTGACGTCGGGCAAGTATGTGACATTGAAGACCACGCCTCTCACATATTTCGTGAAGCAGTCAAAGTCTTCCTCTTCCGCTTCATCGTCTTCCGGACTTCAGTCCGTGGACAGAAGGGGCGTGAAGACTCTCGGAGAAGATATAAGGTACATAGATGTCAGGAAGCCGGACTTTCGCGGAGGCACGCGCTTCCTCGTAGGACGGCCGTTGTATTGGATTCTGCTGCTGCTTGTCGCCGTTGCCGCCGTTGCTGCCTGGCTTGTGCTCAGGAAGGTTGCGGCCGGTAAAGCCGATGTTGCCGGAACAAAGAACAGGAAAGCTACCCGCATGGCCCTCAAGAGGCTTAAACTCGCCGGAGAGTATCTGGAAAGAAATCTCGGCGGGGCCTTTTACGAAGAGCTCCACAAGGCTTTGCTCGGATTCGCCTCGGACAAGCTCAACATGGGCATGGAGGAATTGAACAAGGACAAAATGGCGGAGAGGTTCAAGGACGCCGGTGCACCGCAGGATGAAATCGACAAGTTCATATCCCTGATAGATGCCTGCGAATATGCAAGATATTCTCCCGAAGGCGGCAACGAGGCCATGGCTGCACATTATTCCGATGCCTTGGAAGTGATATCATCGATCGATGCTTCTATGAAAACGAAAAACACACATGTCAAAGGAGGTGCGGTCGCGCTTGTTCTCCTGCTGGCCTTCCCGTGTCTTTCCGGAGCGGTGCAGTCTTATCCCGATTCTCTGTGGAACAGGGGAGTGCAGGCTTATGAGAACGGCCGGTGGGACATTGCGGCCTCTGCCTGGGATTCTCTGATTGATGCGGGGGTGTCGGATTCCAGACTCTATTACAATGCCGGCAATGCGTGGTTCAAAGCCGGAGATTATCCTCAGGCGATTCTCCATTATGAAAGGGCCGTTAAGGCGGATCCGTCGGATTCCGATGCAAGGTACAATCTGGAATTCGCCAAAACCATGATACAGGACAGGATAGACGCTGTTCCGGAATTCATATTCAAGTCATGGATGAGAAAGCTCAATTATACGCTTTCTTCGGATTCATGGGCTGTCATTTCGCTGATGCTTTTTGCCGCCGCTCTAGCTCTTGCCCTGCTTTTCTTCCTTGCACGCCGGCCGGGAAGCAAACGTGTCGGATTCTACGGAGGCATTGTCGCCCTGTTGTTTGCCGTGCTGAGCTTTTCATTTGCGAAGTGGCAGCTTACTGATTATGACAAGGCCGATTCCGCCATAGTGATGAAACCTGTGTCTTCAGTGAAAAGTTCACCGTCATCCACATCGGCGACTGATCTTTTCGTACTGCACGGGGGCACCAAAGTCCGCATAATGGATTCAGTGGGAGAGTGGGACAACATATCGCTGGAAGATGGACGTCAGGGGTGGATAAAGACGTCGGACATTGAAGTGATATGACGCTTGTCTGAGCAAAACCAACCAAATCAAATAACAAATGAAACTTTTAATTGCTTTGTTTATCGGAGCGGTCCTTGCTCCAGAGATTGAAGACTGGCAGGACCCGGAGGTGTTCCAGAAGAACCGGATGCCTATGTCGGCTACTTACAAGACAGAACAGCAGCGGACCATAGATTTGAACGGCACATGGAAATTCAATTTTCTTGACAATCCCTCTCTTTCCGGGAACGGTTTTCAGGCTGTGGACTACGATGATTCATCATGGGGTACCATCCCTGTGCCAGGGCTTTGGGAAATGAACGGATACGGAGATCCTCTCTATGTCAACAACGGATTCGGCTGGAGGGGGCATTTCGATACCAATCCTCCGGCAGTGCCGTACAAAGACAATCATGTCGGGCAGTACAGAAAAAGCGTAAACATAGACAAGTCGTGGACGGGCAAGCAGATATGCATCTGCATCGGCTCCGCGACATCGAATCTGCGCATCTGGGTAAACGGCAGGGAAGTCGGCTACAGCGAGGATTCAAAACTTGAGGCAAGATTCGACATAAGCAAGTACGTCCGCACCGGAGAGAATCTCATAGCCATGGAGGTGTACCGCTGGTGTGACGGATCTTATCTTGAAGATCAGGATTTCTGGAGGCTGAGCGGCATCTCGCGGGGAGCGTACCTGTACACGAGGGAAAAGGAGCGTATAGAGGATCTGAACATAGTCGCGGACATGTACGGCAACCTTACGGTCAGAACCGAAGTCACTCCCGGCATTACGGGAGTGGAGTACACCGTGACGGATGCCGAAGGCCGGACGGTGGCTTCCTTCAGCGAACCCGTCGCCAAGAAGTATTCCGTGTCGGAAAGAGGTGCCGTGCTCCTTACAAGTACGTGGAAAATTGATTCGCCGTCGCTCTGGTCTGCCGAGACGCCATATCTTTATACATTGAAAGCGGTCGCTTCCACGCGTCGCGGAGTGTCGGAAAGCACTTCCATAGATTTCGGTTTCAGAACTGTGGAAGTGAAGAATGCCCAGCTTCTTGTAAACGGCAGGCCGGTACTCATCAAGGGAACCAACCGACACGAGATGAATGCCTACAAAGGTTACGAAGTCTCGGAAGCGGACATGGTTAAGGATATCAGGATCATGAAAGAGCTAAATATCAATGCGGTCCGTACGTGCCATTACCCGGACGATCCGCGCTGGTATTCTCTCTGTGACCGTTACGGACTGTATGTGATAGATGAGGGAAACATAGAATCCCACGGAATGGGCTACGGAGAAGAAACTCTCGCAAAGAGGCTCGACTATCAGAAAGCCCATCTGGAAAGGAACATCAGGATGGTATACAGGGACTTCAACCATCCGAGCATAATAATATGGAGTCTCGGAAACGAAGCCGGAAACGGAATCAATTTCGAGGAGTGCTACAAGTGGGTAAAGAACCATGACAGTTCGCGTCCCGTACAGTATGAACAGGGAATACGTTCATGGAATACGGACATATATTGTCCCATGTACATGTCTCCCTCACGTTGCGAAGAATACCTCAACGGCAATCCTTCGCGACCTCTGATCCAGTGCGAGTATGCCCATGCCATGGGAAATTCCATGGGCGGATTCAAGGAGTACTGGGATCTGGTGCGCAAATATCCCAACTACCAGGGCGGTTACATCTGGGATTTCGCCGATCAGGCTCTTTGGAAAAGCTCCGATGCGTCCAAGACCGGTTCGGACCATTATTTCGCTTTCGGAGGTGACTGGAACGACTATGACGGCAGCGATGCTTCCTTCAATTGCAACGGTATCGTCGCCGCTGACAGGAGTCTGCATCCTCATGCCCATGAGGTCGCCTATCAGTACAGATCCATTCTGACGACTCTTGCGGCAGGTGATGAAGTCTCGGTGGAAGTATATAATGAGAACTTCTTCATAAGTCTTGACAGGTACAGGATGCTCTGGACGGTGGAGATAGACGGCAATCCTGTTATGGACGGAGTCGTGGAGAATCTGGATGTCGCTCCGGGCGGGACAGGACGCTTCTATCTCGGATTCAGCAAGTCTTCCCTTCCTGAAGGCGAGGCATACCTGAACGTGCGTTACGTGCTGAAACGGTCATACGGACTTCTGCCGTCGGGGTTCCGGTCGGCCTACGACCAGATGGTCTTGAGAAAAACTCCCGCAAGAAAATACGCAAGCCTCGGCGGCTCTTTGCCTTCTCATGTGGAAACCGCTTCTTCCCATCTGTTCTCGGGCAGTTTCGTGTATTCCGGTGATCTGTTGTCCGCCTGGACCGCTGAATTCGACAAACTCAGCGGAGCTCTGGTGTCCTACAAAATAGGTGAAGTTGAACAGCTTTCGGCACCTTTGTCCCCCAATTTCAACAGGGCTGTGACGGAGAATGATCTCGGGGCCGGTCTGCAGGAAAAATTCAAGATGTGGAGGAAACCCGAACTCAAGCTCAAGGCTCTGGATGTCCGTCAGGAAGGAGAGTCGTACAAACTTGTAGCGGAATATCTGCCCATAGACGGAGCGGCGAAAATCATAATGAATTATACTTTGCATGGTGACGGAGTCATCGATGCCGTGGAGTCCATGCGGGATGCAGGAAATCTTGCATCATGTCCCGACATGTTCCGTTTCGGTATGCGTTTCGCCATGCCGGGCCGTTTCTCCACCGTGGATTTCTTCGGAAAGGGCCCTTGGGAAAACTATTCCGACAGATCAAGTTCCGCATTGACGGGGCATTATGTGCAGAAAGTCCAGGACCAGTACCATTACGGCTATGTGCGTACGCAGGAATCAGGAACCAAAACAGGACTGAGATGGTTCAGGATATGCGACGACAACGGGATGGGGCTTGAAATCACTTCGGACGCGGAATTTTCCGCCTCAGCCCTGCCTTTCGGCATAGAGGATCTGGATGTGGCTTTCCTCGGCCGCAGGGTGTACAAAGAAAACAATACCAACTGGCAGCCGGCCGCCTCGCAGCATTCTCTGGACATAAGGTACAAGGCACATGATTTCGACCGCGGCAACGGTACCACACATGTGACTTTCGACCTTGTACAGATGGGCCTGGGCTGTGTCAATTCCTGGGGGGCGCTTCCTTCCGAGCCTTACATGGTGCATGCCGGAGAAAAGGATTTCAACTTCGTAATCCGTCCAATAAACAATTGAACAGAAAAACTTATCTGATAAGACCATGAGAAATGTAAAAAAGTTGGTGATTTCTGCGTTATCCGTGCTGGCTGTCCTGACGGCCGGAGCGCAGACCAAGGTCGATCTGCACTGGATCGGCAAGGAACCCGTCTATGCTGTCGGGCAGAGTTTCGGCGTTCCTTTCGCCAAAGGGGAAATGAACGGATACGGCAGTTTTACGCTGAAGGATGCAGACGGATCGGCAATCCCCGTTCAGTCCTGGCCTCTGGCACGCTACAATGACGGCAGCGTGAAGTGGATGGGATTCTATGCCACTATCCCTTCCGGAAGCGGAGAGGCTCTGACTCTTGAAGCCGTCAAGGCTGATGCTCGTACCGTCAAGAAATTGTCCAAGGCAAAAAGTACGGTGTCGTCCGGTCTCGTGGAGTCCAGGACGGAGTCGGAAATCACGGTAAACAACGGACTGTACAGGATAGTTTTCCCCACAAGCGGATCGTCTGTCGTGAAGAGCATCGAAATGGACGGAAAGAAGGTGGCGGAAGACGGCAGACTGGTGCTTAAGCTCGAGGATCGCTCACGAATGGCGGAAAACCTGCTTTCCTACGGTGACTATGAGAGCAAGATTAATTCCGTGGAAGTGGAACGTGACGGAGAGGTCGCTTCCGTGGTGAAAGTCCGGGGTGTGCACAAGGCTTTGAACGGCGGCAGGGAGTTTCTTCCCTTTACTCTCCGCTTTTACATATTCAAAGGTGCGGAACCTTTCCGCATCGTCCATACGTTCGTGTTTGACGGAGACCAGGAGAAGGATTATATAAAAGGTATCGGCATCGAGTTCTCGCTTCCTTTCAGAGAGGAGCTTCAGAACCGTCATGTGGCATTTGCCGGAGAGGACGGAGGTCTGTGGTCAGAGGCCGTGGAACCTTTGCTGGGGCAGATAAGGGTGATGCCCAAAGATGTGGAGGATTCTCTTCGGAGCGGAAAGATGAGCAGGGAAAGAATGTCCGCAATCATGCGTATGCCGGATGAAAGCGCCAAGCAGGTGCTCGGGCAGAGAACGGCCGATTATGCGCAGGTGCCGGAATATTCCAAGCTTAATCTGAGAGAATGGGCCAAGTACAATGACTACAAGCTTGTGCAGCCTAATTCCGACGGTTACACCATTCAGAAACGTGCCTGTGACCAGGCGACATGGTTCGGAACTGCCGGCGGACACCGTTCGCCCGGATACATTCTTGCCGGTGACGTCAGCGGAGGCCTGGGCGTTTCACTTAAGGATTTCTGGCAGTCTTTCCCGGCGGAACTCGACGCTTCTCTCATGAGAAGCGACAAGGGAAAGCTTACCGTGTGGATGTGGAGCCCGAGCTGCGATGCCATGGATCTTCGCCATTACGACATCGAAGGACATGGTCTAGGCTCATCTTATGAGGACTATGTGGAAGGATATGCGACTCCTTACGGCATAGCCCGTACAAGCGAGCTTACGGTATTCCCGTTCTCCGTCATGCCTTCACGTGACAGGATCGTGGAGCAGGCCGGAGCCGGTCAGGAGATATCACGTCTCATGCCCGTTCCGGAGTATCTGCACGGTGCCGGAGTGTTCGGCAGCTGGTCTCTTCCCGCAACCGACGGAAACGATACGCAGCGCTTCATAGAAGAACAGATTGACAACTATCTCGTCTTCTACAAAGACGCCGTTGAGGTTCAGCGCTGGTACGGCTTCTGGAATTACGGAGATTTCATGCATTCATTCAACGGAACCCGCCATGTCTGGAACTACGACCATGGCGGAAAGGCATGGGACAATACCGAACTTGAAACTCCCATCTGGCTCTGGCTTGAATTCCTGCGCAGCGGACGCGAGGACGTGTACCGTCTGGCGGAGGCCATGACCCGACACAATTCCGAGGTGGATTCATATCATATCGGCAGAATGAAAGGACTGGGGACGCGCCACAACGTTTCCCACTGGGGATGCGGAGCCAAGGAAGTCAGGGTAGGACAGGCCTGGTGGAACAGATACTGCTACTACCTTACTACGGATGATCGCCTCGGGGACATCATGCATGACACCGTGGATGCGGACGAAGCTTTGCTGGAGTTTGACCCTCTGATAAGGGCGCAGGGCCGGAATGAATTCCCGACCGCCCAGCCTACCAGACTTCGCTGGGGACCCGACTGGACCTCTCTGGTGGGCAACTGGTTCACCGAATGGGAACGCACCGGTGAAAAGAAGTGGCTGGACAAGATCAACGCGGGCATGAATTCGCTCAACAACCTCCCGAACGGCCTGTTTACCGGCATGGGTCCTTACGGGTACGACCCTGCTGACGGGGTGCTGACCTATGAGGGAGACCCTTCATGGATTACCAACAAGAATCATCTTGCCAACCTGCAGAGCAGCGTCGAGATTTTTGCCGAGATTCTGGACGAGGTGGGCAACGAGGCTTTCAACAGGACATATGAAGAATATGCGTCCTGGTACGGAGTGCCAAAGGACGATCCCATAAGAAGCCTTCCGGAGAACGCCAGATACGTCAACTGGTGGGGGCATTGGAACATCCCGCGCCTTACCGCGCTTGCAGCAAAGCGTACGGGCAATGATTACCTCGCCAAGCTCGCATGGAAGCGTTTCCTTGACGGAGTGATAGATGAAAACGGCAATGTCGTGCCCCGTGTCCGTCTGGACAGGGTAGGCGGTTCTACGGTCCTTCATCCCATTTATGAAGATCCGCGGGTCGGTACCAACGATGTCGCCCAGTGGAATCTGGATGCAATCATAATGATGGCGCTGGACGGAGACAACATCCCTGAGATGAAGGATATCGAGCCGTCACGGACCAGAGTCAGGGCAAGATAGAATCATCAGCCGCGGAACAGCCGGAAATGCCATAGCAGTATTCCTACGGCAACCGATACGTTGAGCGAATGCTTTGTTCCGTATTGCGGAATTTCAAGGGTCAGATCAGATGCGTCCACTACGCTCTGGCTGACCCCTTCTACTTCATTCCCGAAGATTAGGGCATACTTCTTTCCTTTGTCCGGACGGTATCCGTCCAGCTTTTCGGAATGGACGGTCTGCTCCACGCTTGCCGTCACATATCCTTCGGCCTTAAGCTTTTCTATGACGGACAGAGTGTCGGCGGAGTATTCCCACGCTACGCTTGATTCCGCACCGAGGGCGGTCTTGTGGATCTCGGCTGACGGGGGGACCGCGCATATCCCGCAGAGAAAGATTCTGTCGACCTTGAACGCATCGCAGCTGCGGAAGGCCGAACCTATGTTGTGAGCGCTTCTCACGTTGTCGAGAACAACGCATATTCCGGATTCCGGCAGAGTCCCGTATCTTTCGCGTGAGACTCTGCACATTTCAATGTTCAAAAGTTTTCTGTCTTTGGGCATGTCTTCGTGTCTTTTATGGTCGCCGAAGCGTAATATCTGCAAAAATAGGCAGATTCCTCCAATAACGGTGATGCCCGGTCCGTATGCGGTTCAGATTTGATTTTATGATAGAAATCGGATTTTATAGCTATATTTGTCAAGCTGAAAAAGGAGAATCGATCCGGAAACAATTTGAAATATTTATACTCTAAGAATACATTTTTATGAAACAGGATCTGCAGATTTTTGATTTGATCAAGAAGGAGAAGGAAAGGCAGTCATCGGGGCTTGAACTGATCGCGTCTGAAAACTACGTCAGTGATCAGGTGATGGAGGCCATGGGCTCTATCTGTACAAACAAATACGCCGAGGGCTATCCCGGAAAGCGTTACTATGGCGGATGCGAAGTCGTCGACCAGATCGAACAGCTTGCGATCGATCGTCTCTGCAAACTCTTTGATGCGGAATACGCCAACGTGCAGCCGCATTCCGGCGCTCAGGCCAACATGGCGGTAATCATGGCATGTCTCAAGCCGGGCGACACTTTCATGGGACTTGATCTTTCCCAGGGCGGTCACCTTACCCACGGCTCTCCCGTAAACGCCTCCGGAATCCTTTATCATGCGGTTCCTTACGG
>CAYWPV010000057.1:0-12097 GCA_964460265.1 uncultured Muribaculaceae bacterium
ATCATGAGCTGTGCTTTATCCTGTGCGAATCTATTGGCCCAGGATCGCGACTTCAAGGCGGAACAGAGTTTCCCCGGCGGTTTTGAAGGTGTGGAAATAGAAGGAGGTTTTGATGTCAAAATGGAGAAGGCCGACTATTATGGGGCTGAGTGGACTTGTCCGGACGGAATCAAAGATGATGTGCATGTCTTTCTGAAAGGAGATGTTCTGCTGGCATCGTTTATAAAAAAAGGCTTTGACGCATCCGGCCTGAAAAAGCTTGTCGGTACAGACGGTTCCCGGAACAGCATTGTCCTGACGATATATGCTCCGTCAGTCAATTCGATAGTCGCTTCAGGAAATGCGTCCATTGATGCGGACGGTTTTTCTGTTGAGGCCGACAAGTTCATGCTGGACATAACGGACAACGTTTCACTCTCGGGGTTCCGCCTCAAGGCCTCTTCAGCGACACTTACCGTTTCAAAGAAGGCCAAGCTCCAATCCGCGGACGTCGAGGCCGGCAACTTGTCAGTCAATTCCGCCAATATGGCCGAGGTATCGCTGAAACAGCTTTGCAAGACTTTATCCATACAGGCAAACGGGACATCGGTGCTGGATATAAACGGTTCTTCTGAAACTGCTGAAGTGTCAGTGTACAATTCATCCAGGCTGAAGCTTTCGGGGGCGGCGGCAGATTTTAATCTGACGGCGGCTGGCAGGGAAGTCCATGCCGAAGATTTTTCGGCCGATGATGTAAAAGTCGTCGGTTCGAACGCATGCAAGACCTATATTGATGTAGCTGACAATCTGTCAATAGAACTGAAAGGGGGATGCCTTCTGAGTTATTCCGGGGCCCCTGTCGTGGATATCGTCAGAATTCAGAATTCCTCGGTTTCACGCGCATCATCCGGGCTATGATAACAATCGATTCTCACTGCGATACTCCTTCGGCCATTATGAGGGGGCGGAATATTTCCGTTGACAATCCGGGAGCTCAAGTCGATATTCCGAAGATGAAAAAAGGCGGAATAGACGCTGCCTTTTTTGCCTTGTACACTCCGGCTGAGTTTGTTTCCGACAAGGCTACGAGCTATGCCTTGGAAATGCTTGCCCTTGCCAAGGATGCCATAAAAGCAAACTCTGAAGATATCTGTCAAGCCTTTTCTACGGAAGATATACGAAACAACAAGGCCAAAGGGCTGATATCCATATTGTTCGGTATGGAAAACGGTTCTCCTGTAAGAGATTCCCTTTCTTTGCTGCGTCTTTTCTACGATATGGGAGTCAGATATATGACGTTGACACATAATGGAGACAATGCCATAGCCGATTCAGCGGCAGAGGGGAGACATTGGCATGGGTTGAGTCCTTTCGGTGTGGAGGTAGTCAAAGAAATGAACCGGATTCACATGATGATAGATGTCGCCCATGTGTCTGATGAAACTTTCTATGATTGTCTGAAATATTCTGACAAACCGATAGTTGCCACACATTCATGCTGTCGCGCTCTATGCAGCAACCCGCGCAATATGAGCGATGACATGATACGGAAAATGTCCGACAAGGGAGGGGTCATTCAGATCAATTTCTATCCATGTTTTCTTGCCGGGCACTTTACTGAGTCAAACCTTCCGGGGGTTATGGATATAGCAGATCATATCGACCATGCGGTTAAGGTTGGAGGAATAGACCATGTCGGAATCGGCAGCGATTTCGACGGCATAGAGATCACTCCGGCCGGGATGGACAATATATCCTGCATGCCTCTGGTTTTTGAGGAACTGCGCAGAAGAGGATACAATGATGATTCGATAGATAAAATTGCGGGAGAAAACTTCCTTTCAGTGTTCGAAGAGGTGGAGAAAAGCTGAGATTTGTATACAAAAAATCCCGTAACATTTGTGTTACGAGCTGTAATATTTGTGTTTTATTATTTGAGTATCATTACTGTATCTCTTTTCTCACTTTGTTAAGCAGAAAAAACAGCGCAGAGGCGGCAAAGCGTTCGATATTGCGTTCACGATCGTTGTGATATTCGAATTTCATGGTTTCGGTGCCATGTTTTGAACTTGCTCCCACCCATACCGTTCCTTCCGGGTATCGCTCATCTCCGCCTCCTGGTCCGGCAAAGCCGGTGGTGGCCACAGAATAATCGCTTCCCATTATTTTGCGAACCCCTTCGGCCATTTCGGCGGCGACCTGTGAGCTTACGACTCCATTCTCCTTTATCGTCGATTCGGCTACACCGAGTATCTTTTCCTTTATGGGAATCGCATATGAAGTGACAGAGCCGAAATAATAATCGGACGAGCCAGGTATGGAAGTGATCATATGGGAAATTTCACCTCCGGTACAGGATTCCGCAGCTGAAAGTGTTTTGCCGCTTTTCCTGAGCAGGGTTCCGAGTACATGTTCCAGGCTGTCTTCTTCGAATGAGTATATGTTGTCTCCTAGAATCGGGACAAGTTCTTTGAATTTCGACTTTATCCTGCCCTCGTTTTCATTGTCATCTCCGTCATAGATGCTCAGCCTCAACTTGACTCCACGTTTGGGATCGGGCAGGTAGGCAAGATGCATGTCTTGAGGCAGACTGTTCTCCCATTTTTCTATCTTTTTGGACAAAGCAGATTCAGCTATTCCATAAGTCATTATATTTCCGTGGCTTATGGCAGAGATACCTTGATGTTCAGTGATGTCGGCCAACACATCGGGAATGGCATCTTCTGTTTCAAACGGCACACCGGGCATTGAATACAGAGTCACCGGGTGGCCGAATCTTTCAGGGCTGATGCGGAACACCATTATGGGGGCGGTGCCGTACCTGTTTACAATTACTTCGCAATTGTCCGGTACATAAGCCTGAGTCTTATTGATGTCGAGTCTGTCAAGTCTTCCCCTTGAAGCGAGCAACTCTTTAATTATGGCTGCCTGCGCCTTGTTTTCTACAAGTTTTCCGCTTCCGCTGAGCTGCATCAGAGCTTGCTTCGTCACGTCATCCTTTGTCGGTCCAAGACCTCCTGTGGTAAAGACTATGTCATTGGATGCAAGTTCTTCGGACAACACCGAGATTATCTCTTCCCTGTTGTCGGCTATTGAAAGCATGCGTGCCGTCCTTATCCCGAGCGTTCCTATGGACCGTGCTATGAGCGAGGAGTTTGTGTCCACTATCTGTCCGATAAGTATTTCGTCACCTATTGTACAAATCGAAGCGTTAATCATCTTCTTTTCCTTTAATGTTCTTGTCTTCCAAATATTTGAGTGTCTTGCGTACAAGACGCGGCCCTTCTTTGAACAGGCCGGTGTAGAGTTCAACGAGCGAAGCTCCCGCTTCAAGCATTTCGCAGGCTTCTTCCGGGCGGAGAATCCCTCCGCATCCTATTATTTCGAGCCTTCCTTTTGTGTAGGAGCTTATGTACCTGATGAATTCGAGATTGTCTGTGAAATGGAATTGCCTGCCATGGTGGCTGTCCGCATATCCGGCAACTATGCCGTCGACTCCGCAACGCATGGAATAATCCAGTATGGCATTCAGCTGGTCTTTCGCTATCCCCGGATCCAATTTGATGAGTATGGGTTTCATGCTGTCCATGGACATTCGCCCCTCAAGAACCGTATCCATCACATCCTCGAGAGTTTCAGGGTCCTCAAGAGGAGAGCGTTCCGTTTCTGCGGACGGCAAGGTGGCGTTGATTACGAACATGTCCACGAAATCATAGAGCATCGCTATGGACCTTTCCATTTCAGAGCCGATCTCCTCCTCTGTTGAAGAGCTGTTATAGGCGATATCGGCAGCGATTATCGCAGATGTACGGACTTTCTTGAGATTGGAGATGGCCGCAAGCACACCTTTGTTTTCAAAAGGGGGGTTCTTTTCCGGAAGCGGAGTCAAAGGGCCGACTTCCACGAAAGCGAGCCCGATACTGCTTATGATGTCGCAATATTCTGCATTTATGTCGAATCCTGACCCGAGCCCGAGCGGATTTGTGAACTTTATGCCGAAAACTTCTTTTTTCAAAGAAGGAAAGGAGCGGTAGAATAGAAGTCTTATGAGATATCTTGTTATACGGAACCTGTTCAGAAAGTTAAGGCAACGGTATATTATGGTTCGGGCGTTTTTCGGATTGAGCCTTGAGAAAAACGGAAGTATGATCTTTCTGTACAGCATCTGGATCTTATATCTTAAGACAAAAATATAAAGCCCCGTCGAGATAACCGTCCATTTTTCAGAAAAAGTTGCCAGGAGGAACGGAATTATCGGATTTCCAGGAATGTCCCGTCTGAGTAAAAGACAATTATCTTCTCAATAACTCTCTTTTTTTCAATCGATTGCATGGCAGGGGAGTCATCCGTCGAAGGGGAATCATCCTGTCCGTCATGTTTGCCGGAAACGGGCGGTTCTTCGACAGTATCCTTTTCCTGATCAGATAACAGAGATAGATTGCTGAAAAGATGTTCTGCCTCGTCAGAACGGATTTCAGTCTGATTACTGTCCGCGGATGCTTCGTTTCCGCTTTCCGCTGTCGTTATGTGCTGCTGGGGCTCTCCCTCGATACTCTTGGTTTTGTACATTTTTCCTTTCCCGGCCAATATCCATTCTATATTCAAGTCCGGGTATGCATTCATGAGGCTTAAAATGAAATCATTTCCGGGTTTGTTCCTCCCCGATACAATATGTGACACACTGGCACGGGTGACCCCGAGTCTCTCGGCGAACTGTGACTGCGAGATATTTTCGGCAGCGAGAAATTGTGAAAAACGGTTGTTCATTGATGTTACAGCTTGTTTTACAAAAATAAGCGAAACAAAGTTAATTTACAAGATGCGTTCAATCATGATAAATCGGACAAAGCTGAAGAAAGAGGAGAATGTACTTACAGCAATAGTTCATATGTGTAATATAAATCGCTAATTATCAGTATATTGTGCCGTCATTATCATATGGTTTGCTCTGATGTGCGTCCTATGACGTGTGACATGGGGCCGCAATTAACAAAATAATCTAATCAAAAGAATCAAATAAATAGAATATAGTACTGATGTAATATAAAATAGACAAATTTGTTTTCAGTATATCTTTTCATTATGCTACAAAAATTACTATATGGTTAGTTACGTTTACACACCTTGTTAACAAGTATAAAATTTACTAATGTTTACAGGGTGTCGCATAACTACGCATGTTGACAACTTGTTAATAATGCTTTCCGCTCTGGCAAATGTCTTCAGTTCTGAGTATTTTTGTCTCTGAAATGTTTATTGTGTGATGATACCAGAAATACATATAGAAGATTACAATTACCCTCTTCCGGAATCCAGAATAGCAAAATATCCGCTCGCGGAGCGGGATGCCTCGAAACTGCTCAGATACAAGGACGGCGTTGTCGATCAGTTTACGTTCCGGGATATTCCTT
This sequence comes from uncultured Muribaculaceae bacterium, assembly GCA_964460265.1. Lineage (GTDB taxonomy): Bacteria > Bacteroidota > Bacteroidia > Bacteroidales > UBA932 > Cryptobacteroides. Next base: position 5,391 of record CAYWPV010000057.1, read on the forward strand.
CCCTGCTTCCGGCTGATTCCATAATGGTGTTCAATGATACGAAGGTGGTCCCTGCGCGGTTGATATTCAGGCGTGGGACGGGGGCTCATATAGAAATATTCTGCCTTGAACCGGTCGAGCCCAAAGAGTATAATCTTGCTTTTTCGCAGACGAGCCGCTGTCGCTGGAAATGCGTAATCGGCAATGCCAAGAGGTGGAAAAACGATCTACTGTACCTGGCTGTGGATGACGAGTCCTCCGATGCCGCAGAAACAGGGCTTACTGCGGAATTGATAGAGCGTTCCGGGCGCACGGGGGTCGTGCAGTTTTCGTGGACGGACTCTTCTCCTTTTTCGCGTGTGCTGGAAGTATGCGGTTCCGTGCCGATTCCGCCATATTTGAACAGAGCGACCGAAGAACTTGACAAAGAGCGTTACCAGACATTGTATGCCCACATCCGCGGTTCCGTGGCCGCACCCACGGCCGGATTGCATTTTACAGAGAAAGAACTTGATGGCATAAGACGGAAAGGAATTGATACCGAAACGATTTGCCTTCATGTCGGAGCAGGTACCTTCCTCCCTGTTAAAACTTCCAATGTTGCGGAACACGCCATGCACAGGGAGCCTTTCACCGTGTCTAAAGCTTTTTTGAAGGACGTCGTTTCTTCAGGCAGGAAAATCATTGCAGTGGGGACTACATCTGTCAGAACGCTTGAATCTTTATATTATATAGGAGTGAGCATCATTGAAAACGGAGTTCCTGAGGATGTGCGTCAATGGGCTCCTTATTCGAGAACGTATGCCTATTCGACCGAGGAGGCTCTCAATGCGATAGTCAGGTATCTGGATGACAACGGTATGGATAGTCTTGTGGCCGGGACGAGGATTATTATCGTGCCCGGGTTCAAGTTCAGACTTACCGATGTCATGGTTACAAATTTCCACCAGCCGGAAAGTACTTTGATTCTTCTTGTCGCCGCTTTTGTCGGAGATGACTGGCGTAATATCTACGGCTATGCGCTTGATAATGATTTCCGCTTCCTCAGCTACGGAGACAGTTCGCTCCTGTTCAGGAACAGAAAACTGTAGTTCGGCTGTCAAAACGCTTTATAACAGAATCACCTTTTTTATGTATCTTTGCACAAACCAAAATGTCTGATCGGATATGATTTCAAATGCTGACGAATTCTCGGATATTCGTCCATATACAGATGAAGAAGCAAAGGCGGTTTTTTCAAAGCTTGCCGGCAATCCGTTGATAGAAAGGATTTCACGGGTACTTTTCCCGGAAGAGAATCCTCAGTTCATGGGAAATGCTCTGAAGAAGATTTCCGGAGTGGACGAATTTCAGAGGGTGATTATAAAAAGAGGCATAGAATGGATTCTTGACCATACCGTCAGAGATTTCTCTTATGACGGAATAGACAACGTCAAGAAAGTCAACGGAAAGTTTCTCACCCTGTCAAATCATAGGGATATAATAGTAGATCCGGCAATTTCGCAGTATGTCCTGTTCACCAATGGTTTCGGTACTTCACAGCTATGTGTCGGCGACAATCTGCTCTCAAATCCCTATGTCGAAATTCTTCTGAGATCCAACAAGATGATAAAAGTGATACGCGGCATAAGCGCCCGTACGCTTTATCTTTCGTCCATGCTTTTGTCCAGATATATACGTCAGACCATCACTGGAGGGGAGAGTTCCGTTTGGATTGCGCAGCGTGAAGGCCGGACCAAGGATGGAAAAGATTCCACCGAACAGGGCCTTCTGAAGATGCTTGACATGAGCGGGTCCAAGGATTTCGTGGCCAATTTCAAGGAGCTTAACATGCTGCCTCTAAGCATATCTTACGAATACGAACCTTGCGATATCCTTAAGGCAAGGGAGGTGCTTATTTCTCGAACCACTAAATATGTAAAGCGGGAAAACGAGGATGTGGAAAGCATACTATACGGTTTGAAGCAGTGGAAAGGTAATGTTCACCTGAACATCGGAGCGCCGCTTACGGAAGAAGAGCTGGAAGAAGCATCGCAATGTGTCAAGAACGACCGTTACCTTTATATCCGCAGTGCTGTGGACAAGAGGATAATTGAAGGCTACAAGCTATGGAAAACCAATTATATGGGATATGATTTGGCCAATTCCGTGTCGAAATACGCATCCAGATATACCGAAAAGGATATGGAAGATTTCAAAGCCTATGTTGAGGAGAAGCTTGCGACAGTGGAGCCCGAGCTTGACAAAGCTGAGCTTAGAGATATCTTCCTCAGAATATACGGAAATCCCGTACAGTCCAAGGAAGACCTTACTGCCGCTCTTTGATTTACTGCTGGTCTTTGATCAGGTGGACGTCCATCTGCGGGAACGGGAAGCTTATGCCGTTCTTTGGAAGTTCCGTGTAGATTTTTTCATTGATTGAGTACAGTACGGGCCAATAGTCCGGAGTGTTGACCCATGCCCTGGCGGCAAAACCTACCGAACTGTCGTTGAGCTTTTCCAGAGTGAATGAGGGATCCGAGGCTCCGGGGACTGAACTGTCCAAAATCCTTTCGTCGCTTTTCAATATCTGCATGACGACTTCCCTTACCTGCCGGGCATCGGAACCGTATGCTACGCAGACATCCCATTGGCATCTGTGGACAGGTTTGTCCGTGAAATTGTCTATGTTTCCATTGGACAGAGCCCCGTTGGGGAGAATAATGATGGAGTTTGCATAGGTCCGGATTTTGGTGTTGACTATGCTGACCTCCGTCACATAGCCTTCGTAGCCTTGCGCTTTTATGTAGTCGCCTATTTTGAAGGGCCTGAAAAGCAGGATCATAAGTCCTCCTGCAAAATTCTGGGCCGTACCGCTCAAGGCCATTCCTATAGCCATTCCGCCGGCCGCCAGAATGGCGGCAAGCGATGTGGTGTTTATGCCGAGCGTCCCAATCGTTAATATTATCAGAATGACGGTCAGGCTTATTGTCACAAGGCTTGTTACGAACGATGTGAGAGTCTTGTCAGATTTTTTCCTTTCGAAAAACTTCCTGAGCAGAAGCTTGACTTTCTTTATCAGCCATGCCCCCACGATATAGATCGCAATAGCCGCGAGCAGCTTCATCCCGAAGTTTATCGCCATCTGTGTCAATTGGGTAAGGAACGCATTCGGATCCTTGGCCAGAAGTTCGGCCATATTCTGCATGGCTACTTTTGCCGAATCGGCATGGTTCGCTATTTCCTGCTCGTCCACTACGGAAATGTCACCGGCTATTTTTAAGAAGGGCGTAAGCATATTCTAAAACAACTTGTCCACAGCGGATATGATTTCTTCTTCCGGAAGGTCTTGGCTGAGAATCAGATCAGGCTCCTTTTTGAACATGCCACGGTTTGTGACGTTCAGCATTCCGCCTCCGGTTATGTTGAGCATGACGACTTCGTCAGGTTTTACGTCTCCTTTCTCTACGGCCTGTTCCAAACATGCCGCCGCACATGCTGCGGCCGGAAGAATATCTACGCCTTCGTATTTGAAGAACTTCAGAATAGCCTTTACCAGCTGGTCATTGTCGGCTGCATACATGTCTCCTCCCGAAGCTTTAAGAACATCGTATAGACCCCCGGCTATGGAATACGGTGGTTTCCTGTTGGAAAGAACCGTCGCCAGAATCACTTCCGCGTTTCTTCTGGATTGTTCCGCCGTTACCGGGACAAGTTCTCTGCTTCCGGCTTTCCAAGAGTCATACATAAGTGTGTATGGAGCATTCTGGCAGGCGTAGATTCTCATGCCGTTTTTACCGAAACGTCCGTCTGCTTCCAAACGGCATGCATTTTCCCATGCCGCTATGGCTCCGGTGCCGCTTCCTACGGCCTGAAAATAGGCATCCGGGATTCGTCCTATGACCTCGACGGCGGACAGGACGGTCGTTCCCATTCCGTCTCTTCTTGCCACGTTTTTAGCTCCTCCTTCTGCGAAATAGTGAGGATCCTTGCAAAGTTTGTCTCCGAGCGCGATTGCATCATAATAATCGGTCCCTTTCGGGGTGGCAATCACTTTGACGCACGATTTGACAGGCTTTACGAACCACAGATCGTTTATGTTGTCTTCGGGTATGCAGATCACGAGAGGAATCCCGTTGTCCGAGCATACTCTGGCAAAGGCCCTTGCCGTATTGCCGGCGGACTGGACGACGAGAATGTCCTTATGCTTTTTGGGAAGGCGGGCGCAGACGGCATAGGCTTCAGTCTCTTTGAAGGAGCAAGTCTCCATCTTTGCACCTATTTTGGGCCACCATCCCGAGAACGTGATGTACAAATTGTCGAGGCCCAAAACTTTCGCTAAATTCTTGCTTTTGTAGGTAACTGGGGCGTGCGAGTTCCTCAGCGTTCGGCAGACAGGAAGCCAGTCTGCATACCTGTAAAGACCTTTCAGATCTTCCCTTGGTGTGAATCTCTGTTGATAGATGGCTCTTACAAGGGAAGGGGAGGGAGACTGAGGATCGGAAAGCATCCATCCCTCGTCTGTAAAACGTCTGCCGGTCAGTACGTTTTCAAGAGTATAGGCAGTAGGTTTGAATGAAGTCATGACAATTATAGATTTTTAAACAGCCATGCCATGTAAGCAGCCTCGCAAATGAGGAAAATGACGGCATCGAATCTGTCTATCTTGTTGTTTTTTCCTGTATATGCTGCCAAAAGCAGTATCAGAGAGCTCCCGATAAGAGCTCCCATGTCTACAAAATTGATCGAAGCGAATGAAAGCGGGGTTATGAGAGCGGAACCGCCGAGAATGAGCAGGATATTGAAAATATTTGATCCTATTACATTTCCAAGGGCAAGCTGCCCTTTCTTTTTTACGGCAGCGACTGCACAGGTGGCCAGTTCAGGGAGTGAAGTGCCGGCTGCCAGAATCGTTATGGCAATAAACTTGTCGCTGATATGCAGCATCTTGGCTATGGAAGTCGCGGAATTGACGAAGAGCTTGCCTCCGAGTATGAGGGCGGCGATGCCTCCGGCGGCCATAAGAATGGATACGGCCGTGTTGTATACCTTGACTTCGTCATTGTCCATGGATGCTTCCTTTTTGCCCGATTTAAAGGCGCTTATCATGTAGAGTGCGAACAGAAGCAGCAGAATCGCACCGTCCAGCCTGGTCAAAGTGTCGCTGCCTATTCCGAACAAGGTTCTTTTCATGCCCATTAACAAGAGAAGAACGGAAATGAAGATATTGATGGGGATTATCTCTTTCTTATTGGACTTGCTTACTGTAAGGGGAAGGATAAGGGCGGTGACTCCTGTTATCAGGAAAACATTGAAGATATTGGACCCGATGACGTTGCCTATGGCGACATCTGCGTTGCCTTCTATCGCCCCGAGAAAACTGACGACCATTTCAGGAGTGGAAGTACCCATTCCGACAATCGTCAGTCCTATGACAAATTCGCTTATGCCGGCTTTTCTGGCTATGCTTGAAGAGCCGTCTACCAAAAATTCAGCACCGGCGACAATCAGGAACAGGCCGAGGACGAGAAGAATCAGATCAAGTGTCATAATGAAACGAAGTTAAACAAATTTTTGGATAGAATTATTTAAGTAGGTTAAAATTGCTTAAGCGAAAGAGCGCACACGTTTTCCACGTGCTGCGTATGCGGGAACATGTCAACCGGCTGAACGGCCGTAATCTCGTATCTGGCGCTCATTGCCGCAAGATCTCTGGCCTGGGAGGCCGGATTGCAGCTTACATATACGATTCTTTCCGGTGCGCATTCGAGTATGACTTTCACGACATCGGGGTGCATGCCGGCCCTGGGAGGATCGATTATCATGACGTCCGGTTTGCCGTGTGCGGCTATGAAATCCGGTTTGAGAACGTCCTTCATGTCTCCGGCAAAGAAAATGCAGTTGTCTATGCCGTTGTTTGCGGCGTTTTTCACGGCATCCTCTATGGCTTCCGGAACGTATTCTATGCCAATGACTTTGGCGGCTTTGCGCGAGACGAACTGTGCTATCGTCCCGGTGCCTGTGTAGAGGTCGTAGACCGTTTCTTTTCCGCTCAAAGCGGCGAATTGTCTGGCCACTGAATACAGTTTATGAGCCTGTTCCGTATTTGTCTGATAAAAAGATTTCGGTCCTATGCGGAACTTAAGTCCTTCCATGCTTTCAGTGATGGAGTCATCTCCTCTGTAGAGTACACACTCCTGATCTGATATGGAATCATTCAGTTTCTTGTTAATTACATAGTAGAGAGATGTTATCTGAGGAAATTCTTCAGCTACGGCATCCAGAAGTCTCTTCCTTTTGTCCGGGTCTTCATAGAAAAAAACCACGATGAGCATGACCTGACCGTTTTCTGCAGTTCTGATAATCATATTGCGCAGGTACCCGCAATTGTTTCTGATATCGAAAAAATCGTATCCGTTTTCGACGGCGAATTTTTTGATGAACAGACGGATGCTGTTGGAAGGTTCCCTCTGGAGGAGGCATTCTTTGATGTCAAGGACTTTGTCAAAAAATTTGCCTACATGGAATCCGAGGCCCATTTTTTCGGAAGGGGAGAGCTTGTCGGGATCTTCATCGGAGTAAAGCCAGCGCCTGGACGAAAAAGTGTACTCCAATTTGTTTCTATAATAAATCGTTCTGTCGGAGGGTATTATAGGAGAAATGCCGGGTATTTCCAGATGTCCGATGCGTACAAGCTGATCGTATACCTGCTGTTGTTTTGCTTTAAGCTGTTCCTCGTACGGCAGGGG
>CAYWPV010000058.1:0-11945 GCA_964460265.1 uncultured Muribaculaceae bacterium
TTCTTGTCTATAAGAGACATGATGACGTGGAAGCAGAGCAGGATGATGAATATGTAGCCGGCTCTGAGCTGGAAAGGCACGTTCCCGAGGAAAACTTTGAAAAGAATGCCGAGAGGAATGACGATTATGGCGGTCCATACGGAAGCCCTTGCGGAAGAACGCTTCCAAAGCAGTCCGAGGCCGAATACTATTATGATGCCCGGATATATGAAGCCGGAATATTCCTGGATATACTGGAACGCCTGGTCAAGTCCGCCGAGCAAAGGTTTCACCGCAATGGCTGCGATGATGAGAGCTGCCAGGGAAGTGAGACGTCCCACGTTCACCAGTTTGCGGTCTGAAGCTGTCTTGTTTATATACTTCTTGTATATGTCCATGGTAAACAATGTGGAAGTACTGTTGAACATGGATGCCAGAGAAGATATGACGGCGGCTGCCAGAGCCGCGAAGGTGAGCCCCTTTATGCCTACGGGCGTGAAATTGCGTACGAGCCACGGGTAGGCATCATCCGGCCTGGATATGGTCCCCTGCAGGTTCGTGAACATTTCGGGGTGCAGGGAAATGTAGTATGCGCATATTCCCGGAATTACAACGATGAAGGGGATGAGGATTTTCAGGAAACCGGCGAATACCAGACCTTTCTGTGCCTCGTCTATGCTTTTGGCTGCCAATCCTTTCTGGATGATGTACTGGTTGAATCCCCAGTAGCCGAGGTTGGTAAGCCATACGCCTCCCACAATGGCGGCTATGCCCGGAACGTTTGCGAAAGCGCTTTCGCCGTGGCTTTGCTGTATCACGAGGTGGAGGTGATTGTCGTTCAAATGGTCTCCGGTCGTGAGGTCAGAATAGATGTTGCTCAATCCGGCGAGAACACCTTCTCCTCCGCCTACGGATTTAAGTGCGAAGAATGCCGTTACAAGTCCTCCGCCTACGAGGAAAGTGACCTGGAGGACGTCGGTCCATGCCACGGAGGCGAGACCGCCGTATATGGAATAGACTCCTGCAATCAGGAAAAGACAGAATACTATCAGCATCCTCATGGAAATGCTGAAGCTTCCGATTTCCAGATAGGCTCCCTGAAGGCCGAGAATCTGCTCGATCGCAAGGGCTCCGAGCCAAGCTACGGAGGTCAGATTGACAAATACGTACAGAAACAGCCAGAGAATGGAGAAAGCCAGACCAACGCCGTCATTGTACCTTTCCCTCAGAAACTGGGGGATGGTGAAGATCTTTCTGCGCAGCATTATGGGCAGCAAGAACTTGCCGATGACTATAAGGGTCACCGCGGCCATCAGTTCGTAAGCTGCGGTAGCTATGCCGTCAGCATAGCTGGTGCCGGACATTCCTATGAACTGTTCGGCGGATATGTTGGCGGCTATGAGAGATGCGCCGACTGCCCACCATGTCAGGGTATTGCCCGCGAGGAAGTAATCGTTGGCACTTTTCTCGTGACCTTTTTTGTCCCTTCCGAGAAATATGCCGAGGAAAATGAGAAGCGCCAGATAAATCAGGACTATGACCAGGTCGATTACCTTGAACCCGGACTGGCTCAGTGCTTGTGCAATATTGTTCATCTTTCCTGATTATTTGGTTGAAAATGCAAAAACGCAATGGCTTGTGTAAGTCTCGCCCGGTCTCAGTACCGGTGAAGGCCAATCAGGCTTGTTGGGGGAGTCCGGATACTTCTGGGATTCCACTGCCATTCCCGAGCGGAAATTGTAAACCGTGCCGTGTTTGCCAGTGAGGGTGCCGTCAAGGAAGTTTCCGCTGTAAACCTGTATTCCCGGTTCATCAGTATATTCTTTCATGACTATGCCGCTGACAGGACTGTAAAGCTCAAGTGCCAGGACAGTGTCGTCCCTTTCCGTATCGAGCACCCAGTTGTGATCATACCCTCTGCCGTTAACTATCTGGACGTCAGTCGTGTCATTTATGTCACGGCCTATCAGTTTCGGTTCTCTGAAATCGAAGGCTGTGCCCTCCACGGCGCGGAATGACCCGTCGGTCATGCAGGTTGAGTCGATGGGGGTTATGTTGCTTGAGTTGACATAAAGTATTTCATCTGTCACGGGGTGGCCGGCGGGATCTCCGGACAAATTGAAATATGAATGGTTCGTCATGTTGATGACGGTCGGCGCATCTGTCGTGGCTTCATATTTTATGTCTATGGAGTTGTCATCCGTAAGAGTGTAGGTCACGAAAGCCTTTAAATTTCCGGGAAAGTTCATGTCTCCGTCAGGGGAATCCATTTCCAGCTTGAGATGTACGGAATCCGCCTCCACCGTCTTGTAAACTTTATACTGCCATCCTTCGGGCCCTCCGTGCAGGCAATGTCCGAAATTGTTCAGGGGAAGCTGGTACTCTTTGCCGTCAATCTTTATCTTCCCACGGTCGATACGGTTGGCATAACGGCCTATGGCCGCACCGAAATCGGTCTGGTTGTTCTCGGGAAAATAGTCCGAAACCTTGTCGAAACCGAGGACAACATCTTTGAATTCCCCGTTCCTGTCAGGAACCATTACCGACACGATTCTTCCGCCGAAGTTCGTTATGCACACTTCCATTCCGTTTTTGTTCGTCAGCGTGTACAACGCGGTGGGCTGTCCTTTGTATTCAGACTTGAAATCGTCCGGATTCAGTCCCGATTTGGTCAGTACCGTTTTGTTTCCTCCACAGCTTGCCAATGCAAGCATTGCCGCAAAAATGCCGGCTGCTTTTGTAATCGTATTCATGACAGCAATCAATAATCTACGGATCTATAATTCCTCTGGTCAAAAATGACGGCATTCAGCTGTACGGGAAGCCATACGCTCATCTCTCCGGAACCTCTGTGGCACCAGGCATAATATGGAATGAGCTTGAGGTCAACATCTTTGACAGACAATTTTCCGTCTGCATCGAAGTCAAGAGACTGTGCTTTCGTGCTGATGATGTCTATGCCGTAAAGAAGGTCCGGATTGTGTTCTGCCGTCATCTCCGGATTCTTGGGGAGAAGTACTTTTCTTACTGAAAAACCTTCATTGTCAGGCCATTCGGCGCAGAAAACGACGGGTCCCTTCTCAATGGCGATTCTTCCTTCGTCATCCTTGACCTTTGAATTGGCAGCCACTACGCGAGGTTCCATGTCGAGGTGCAGGGTGATTACATCGCCCTTTTTCCAGTTTCTGGATATTGTGAAGTAGCCTTTCTCTATGTCGGAAGAGACTTCTTCCCCGTTGACATGAACCTTGTAGCCCAGCTGTTTGCCGTCAACATAGGAATAGAGATTGCTGGGAACGGCCTTGCCTCTGACCCATCCGGGAATCCTGAGCTTGACGGCGAACTCCTTTGCGGCGTTCCTGTCGATTGTAATCTTCACGTCACCGTTCCACGGGTATCCGCTTTCCTGGGATAGAGTCACATCCTTGCCGTTTATCTTCTGTGTCATGGTATTGGACATGTACAGGTTGACGTAGAGATTCTTGTCTTTCACGGCATAGATGTACCCCGGGACGGAAGGAATGAAACGGCAGATGTTGGAAGGACAGCAGGCGCATCCGAACCATGCTTTCCTTGCATGCTGACCGGCTGATTCCAGAGGATTGGGGTAGAAAAATCCGTTGCCCTGGAGCGATACTCCCGAGATAAGTCCATTGTACAGAGTCCTTTCCAGAACGTCATAATATTTTGCATCGCCATGCAGGAGAAACATCCTGTGGTTGACATACACGTTGCCTATTGCAGCGCAGGTCTCGCAGTATGCGCTCATGTTGGGAAGTTCGTAGTTTGCTCCGAAAGCCTCCCCGTTGTTGGTGGCGCCTATGCCTCCTGTTATGTAAAGCTTTTTGGACACGATATTGTCCCAGATATGGTCAATCGCATCTATATACGCTTCGTCTCCCGTAAGTGCGGCCACATCTGCCATTCCTGAATACATGTAGGTGGCGCGGACGGCATGTCCGACCGCTTCATCCTGCTGGAGGACAGGAATGTGTGACTGGCTGTATTCCTGTCTGATGGAAGTCGTGCCCCTTTTGTCAAGGAAAAATTTGGCCTGATCCAGGTATTTCCTGTCACCGGTGGTAAGATATAGCCTTGCCAGAGCCATCTCTGCAATCTGGTGTCCGGGTACTCTTACAACCTGTCCGGGGCCGTCGCCTATTTCCCTGACCACGCAGTCTGCATATTTTCTGGCGATGTCCAGAAAATCAGTCTTTCCAGTAGCGGTATAGTGGGCCACGGCACCTTCCACCATATGTCCGAGATTGTAGAATTCGTGGCTGAGATCCTCGACCTTTTCCCAGCGGCGGCTGCCTGCCCATTCGTGCGGATGTTCGGGATTCATGGTTCTTGCCGTGTACAGGTATCCGTCAGGTTCCTGAGCCGATGCCACAATGGCAAGAACGCTGTCTATGTAGTTTTCAAGCTTCTTGTCGGGGTAGAGCTGAAGAACATAGCTCGCCCCTTCGATGGTCTTGTAAACATCTGTGTCGTCAAAAGAATAGCCTTTGACTTCGAAGCCGAGATTGTGGTCGGCGCGAAGCTGTTCGGCAGCCTTTGCAAAATTGTCATATCTTCCCGTTTCTTCGCATTTGCTGAAGGCCAGGGGAATCGTGACTTCTCTGGACGCTTTCAGCCTTTGTCCCCAAAAAGAGTCGGTGACTTTTACCGAAGTGAAAGGAACGGGATTGATCGGATAGCCCCCGGCCTTCCCGTCCTGAGCGCAGACGGGAAGGGCCAAGGTCGCCATGACCGTTGATGTGATGATAATATTCTTCATGAATTATACAGTTAAATGGTTATTTCGTTATTTTCATAGAAAAACCGCCGCCCGAGGCCAGTCTGACGGTGCGTTTATCAGATGAACCTACGGAAAAGCTTTCGATTTTGTAGTCTTCCGCATTCCTGTCCGCATTAACTCCGTCACGGAAAATCTGCGCATTCCATTCTCCGTCTCCGAGGAATCCGAAGTCGACCGTGATGTCCCTGCCTTCCCATGAAGTGAGTCCGCCGAGATACCAGTTTTCCCCGGAACGTCTTGCGACCACTATGAATTCTCCTATTTTGCCGCAGAGGACTTTCTCCTCATCGTATACACGCGGCAGCGAAGAGAGATAATCCAGCGTTTCCTTCTCATTCTCATACATGGTCGGAGAATCGCACAGCATGGTTAGGGGAGAGTCGTAAACAGTGTATAGAGCTACCTGGTTGGCTCTTGTGCCCATGGACATGGAATTGTTGTAGACGGGATGGAAGTCGGCTTTGGCCGCGTTCCTCATGGCTCCGGGGGTGTAGTCGGTATATCCTGACATCATGCGGATGAAAGGTGCGGTCACATTGTAGAGAGGCATGTCCACGCTTACCTCGCTCCAGCGGACCTCCTCCTGGCCGAATATGGATTCATAATTGAGCACGTTGGGGTAGGTCCTGTTGATGCCGGTAGGTTTGGAGATGCCGTGCAGATCCAGGATGAGATGATGTCTCGCGGCGGCGTCCGCGATCCTGTAGGTCATTTCTATGCCGTCCTGGTCATCTCTGTCGAGAAAATCCACCTTGAAGCCGGCTATGCCCATCTTTGAATAGTGCTCGCATATTTCTTCCAGATTGTCGTCAAGCACGTTGAATACGCACCACAAGATCAGTTTGACGTTTCTGTCCGCCGCGTATTTCACAAGACCGGGAATGTCGAGCTCCTTTATGGGAGTAAGCATGTCTCCCGAATAGGGGACGTACCAGCCTTCGTCGAGAATGACGTATTCCAGGCCGTTGCGTGAGGCAAAATCTATATAGTATTTATATGTGTCCATGTTGATGCCGGCATGGAAGTCGACTCCGGTAAGCTGCCAGTCATTCCACCATTCCCATGCTGAGAATCCGGGATGGATCCAGGACGTGTCCTCGATTTTGCTCGGCTGCGCAAGTGCATATACCATGTTGTTTACAGGCATCTGCGTGTCATCGGAGGAGATTGCGAGAATTCTCCACGGGTAGGTCCGGGCTCCGGTGCTTTTGGCGATGTAGTCTTCCGTTGATGTCACGTAGCGCTGAACCCTTCCCCGGTAGTTGTCGAAGGTTTTGGGATAGCGTGAGAACACGCCCTTCAGACTGTGTGAACCTTTTTCGGCCTGTACGAACATTCCGGGATAGGAACGGAGGTCCGATTCAAGAACGGTGACCTTGACGGGACCGGCATCCACCGTGGCGGGGAGGAAAGCGAGATTGCCTTCCGAGCCGTCGGAGAGATTCTGTACCGTGTACCAGTTCTGGAAGGCCATGGCCTGTGGCTTTTTGGGGTTGGTGGAGTATGGAAGCCACGCTTTTTTGTCTTCAGGAAAATTGATGACGGCCGTCTCGTCTTTGACGACGGTCTCTCCCTTGTTCACGGTAGCGAAACGGTATGCGACACCCTCGTCGGACACAATCCATTCGATGCTGAATCCGTTCCTGAAGTCTATCCTGAGACTGTTGTAAAGAAAATCAAAACTCTTCTGTCTGTAGAAAGGAGCATCGATGTGCTCTGATACGAGTTTGCCGGTTTTTGTCCTTTTGATCTTGTCTGACAGAGATACGGTAGCACCGTTGTCGAAAGTCAGCGCTGCCAGGGACTTGTCAATCACGGTTTTCCCATCGTATGTAACTGAATATTTTCCTTCATCGATTGTCAGACGGATGTGCCCGTCGGGTGAACTTACGTTCAATTCTTTTGCCCGGCAGATGCATGCCGCCGTGAGGCATAGAAACGCAAGAAAAATTTTTTTCATGTAGATATAATGTTTTAGTTTCAGTGGTTTGAAATAAATCCCTCTTTCGGAGATAATATATTTCTTACAAAGATAATATATTGTTTCGAGATTTATTTTAACAGTTTGATGTTTATTCCATCAATTTCTTGTACTTGAATTTCTTAGGTTCGGCCTCTCCAGTCCTGGCCTTTCTGTTTTCTTCATATTCCTGGTAGTTTCCTTCGAAGAACACGACTTTCGCGTCCCCTTCAAAAGCGAGGATATGAGTGGCGATACGGTCCAGAAACCATCTGTCGTGGCTTATCACTACGGCGCATCCGGCAAAGCTCTCAAGACCGTCCTCGAGGGCCCGGATGGTGTTCACGTCCACATCGTTGGTGGGTTCGTCCAGCAGAAGTACATTGCCTTCGTCCTTAAGAGTCAGCGCAAGATGCAGGCGGTTTCTCTCGCCTCCGGAAAGCACGCCGCAGAGCTTTTCCTGGTCCGCGCCGCTGAAATTGAAGCGTGACACCCATGAGCGTGCGTTTATTTCTTTGTTGCCGAGACGGATCCATTCGGAATTTCCGGCTATGGTTTCATATACGGTCTTGTCAGGGTCTATGACTTTGTGCTGCTGGTCCACATAGGATATTTTCACCGTTTCTCCTATGCTGATTTCTCCGCTGTCAGGTTTGTCGATGCCCATTATAAGTCTGAACAGGGTGGTCTTGCCTGCTCCGTTCGGACCTATGACTCCTACGATTCCGGCGGGGGGAAGAACGAAACTCAGGTTCTCGAAAAGCATTTTGTCTCCATAGCCTTTGCTGACGTTCTTGAATTCTATTACCTTGTTGCCGAGGTGAGGCCCGTTGGGAATGTATATCTCCAGTTTCGATTCTTTTTCTTTGCTGTCGGCAGATGCAAGCTTTTCGTAGGCTCCGAGTCTGGCCTTCTGTTTGGCCTGTCTTGCTTTTGGAGCCATCCTGACCCATTCCAGCTCGCGTTCGAGGGTTTTCCGGCGTTTGCTTTCGCTTTTTTCCTCCATGGCGAGCCTTTTTGTCTTCTGTTCCAGCCACGAGCTGTAGTTCCCTTTCCATGGGATTCCTTCTCCTCGGTCGAGCTCCAGAATCCAGCCTGCGACATTGTCCAGGAAGTAGCGGTCATGGGTTACGGCTATCACCGTGCCTTTGTATTGGCGGAGGTGAGCTTCGAGCCATTGTATGCTTTCTGTGTCAAGGTGGTTGGTGGGTTCGTCAAGGAGCAGGACGTCGGGCTGGCGCAGCAGAAGTCTGCACAAAGCTACTCTTCGGCGTTCCCCTCCGGAGAGAGTGGAAACTTTTGCATCGGGAGGCGGGCATTGCAGCGCGTCCATGGCACGTTCAAGTTTGGACTCTATTTCCCAGCCGCCCATGTGATCTATTTTTTCCCCGAGTTCACCCTGTTCCGCTATAAGGGCGTTCATCTTGTCATCGTCCATGGGTTCCATGAAAAGTCCGGAGATGGCGTTATATCTGTCCAGTGCCTCGGCGATTTCGCTGACACCCTCTTTCACGACCTCCATGACCGTTTTGTCAGGATCCATTTTGGGCTCCTGTTCCAGATATCCTACAGAATACCCCGGTGCCCATACGACTTCTCCTTTGTAGGATTGTTCCGCTCCGGCTATTATCTTGAGAAGCGTGGATTTTCCGGAACCGTTGAGACCGATTATTCCGATTTTCGCGCCGTAGAAAAAAGAAAGGTAGATGTCTTTGAGGATTACCTTGTTGCTGTTCGGGAGGACTTTGCCCACCCCGTTCATCGAGAAGATGATCTTTTCGTCTGCCATAAATCAATTAAAGTGTATCTTCACAAAGATACGCAATAATTTTTACAGCGGGCCCATGTCGAATTGTCTACGCCGGGGTATTTGGTGAAGTCCGGTCATTCGGGAAAGGTGTACACCAGCTCATCGCTGTAGGCTGTCCCGACGGAGTTTATCGCGAAAGCCTTTATGTATATGGTGGCGCCGGGTGTTTCGCATTCCAGGCTGCATGAAAAATCCCCGTAGCCCGGTACATCATCGAACACCTTGTAAACCGAGTTTGAGTTTATTTCGGGATCGGGTGACATGGCCCAGCACAGACCGGATGCGAGGATTTCTCCGGACAGATTGTCAATGACCCAATGACGTAGGGGCAGAATGTTCTTCTTTGTAGAATAGAATGTGTCCTCGTTGTAAAGGATGACTTTCGGCAGTTGCTGCGCGATTGTAAACTTGACCTCTTCAGATTGGAGCATTGAACGTCCGCTTCGGATGTATGCGTAGAAGATATATTCGGTGCCGACTTTCATATCCGGAAGCGTGAAGGAGAAAATGCCGTTTTCTTTGTTGATTGTCGAGGGGTAGTTGGCGTATGAGGTGTCCGATTGCATGTGAAATCCGCAGTCCTGGATCAGGGCTGCCCGGGATACGGCGCATGAGAGTACCACGTTCCGGCCGTATATGTCGTATTTCACCGACAGGATTTCAGGACTCAGATATTTCTCCGGGTCAGGGTCTTTGGAGCATGAGGTAAACAAGAGTATTCCAAATGCGCATGCTGACGCAGTCCTTTTGATGATTCTGGCGAACATTTTCACTTGATTCCTGCTTTTTTGATTTCTTCCGTAAGAACTTCGATCTGATGCTCGATGCTCTTGCGTTCCCTATATTTTTTCCAACTGTCAGAGGACAGGAGAAGTGCGGCGGCAAGTACCAGCACCGAGAAAGCAGCTGCGGTCGCCCCCAGGTAATATCTTTTTTTGTGTCTGAGTGACAGCATGTGTTCCTGAAGCTCGTTTATGTTCCGGAACCTGCGTCCCGGATCTTTGCTCAGGCAGCGTCTTATGATGCCGTTCCACCGGTGTACAGCTTTCTTTCCGACACTTTCCGCCATTTCCCTTATTATGATTCCAAGAGACCAGATGTCGCTTCTTTCATCCGCTCTTCCCTCAGCGAGAATCTCCGGCGCCGTATACAGCCGGGTGCCGGCCGCACATTTGACGCTGGTCTTCCAGTCGGCATCCGCGAAGCCGAAATCGATCAGTTTCACGTGGCCGCCTGCACTGTCTATCATTATGTTGTCAGGCTTCAGATCTCTGTGTACCAGCCCTTTCCCGTGGAGATAGCGCAGCGCTTCGCACAGCTCGTCCACGATGCCGTCCATGGTGTCCGCATCCATCCCTTGCCGTATCAGAGAAGACAGCGACTTTCCATTGATCCAGCGGATGATTATGCTGTTTCCGAATCCGGGGATGTCCTTGAAACCGAGATACTGGCAGATATACGGGTGGTTGAGTTCCGACATGGTCCTCGCTTCTTTTACAAGAGCGCTTTCATAGAAAGGGTTGCCCCTGAATACGGGTTTCAGGGATTTCAGCGCGCATTCTTCTTCACCGTCATCGAATCTGCTGATCATTCCGGGACCGCTCCTGGATATGTAGACGGTCTCGGGTTCAAGGGCTGTCTGCCTGAAATCCGTGTCCGTATTGTAGAATATCGTGGAATCGTTTTCCATGTCCCGTCATTGAAAAGCTTATCTAAGATAGCGGACGAGAGAATTCTTTCCAAATTTTTTGTATTTTTACTGGGAGAATCGGTAGAAGTATTTTCCATGAGGAATCGTTTTTTATGCATCAAAATATGTATTGTGCTCGTTTTGGCAGCAACCTCCTGCAGTCATGGCGCCAAGTCCGTCAACTATGATTTCAGTCAGGATTGTTTCAACGGGGTCTTCATAGTCGGTTGTGACGGCAAATTCGGTACCGTGGACAGCAGCGGAAAAGAAATATTGCCGATATCTTATGATGATTTGTGGTTTTTGACGGACGACATAGCCGCTGCTTTCATCGGGAGGGACTGCGAGTTCTTCGACAAGACGGGTGTAAGGCTCGCCTCTTTGGACGATGCGGCCGGATTGTCTGTTGACCAATTGATTGCGGAATACGAAAAACACAGGCGCATTTCCTCTGCAAAATGGGAAAAGGTGACCGGGGCATACGAATATCTTTGTACAAGGGTTTCGGAAGGAGCCGGTCTGGAGGAAGTTAAGGAACTTTCCGAGGCGGTAAGGGCGGGGCTCAGATGTGCGGCGGGCGATGCCTATATGGATGAAACGCAGTGCCGACGTATTGAGAATGCTTACAAAAGATGCATGAAATGAAAAGATACATAGCTTTTATTCTGCTTTTTCTATTAACCGCTTCTCTTTATGCGCAGGATGTCGCACAAGTGAAGAAAAGTCCGGATTACATATATTCTGAAGCATCGGCGGGCAATATGGACGAGGCTGACAGCCTGGCCTTGGAAGGGATGGTCAGGAAAATGGCGGAATCTGTCAAATTCACGTATTCCATAGAAGTATCGGAGGCGATACTCCGTACATACCTTGGTGACATGAAGAGAGTGTGCGGAGTTTTCCCGATGTCGGGAAAAGAAGGTTTCACTTCGGTGAGATATCTGCAGAAGAATCAGTTATGCTCCGTTTTCCGGAACAGGATATCCAAGGTGACCGAAATGGAAAGATTGGCGATGTCCGCTGAAAAAAGTCTCCGGCTGGACGTGGCGCTGCGCTATTGGTCATGGCGGGCTGTCCTTCTGAGGAGCATCTATCCTGTCAATGATGCCGAAATAAACGAGGCGGAAAGCCATGTGCGTTCCATAATGGACGGCATCAACGTGTCGTTCGACAGGCAGAACAAATATGACAAGTCTCTGGTGGAACTGAATTTTAACTACCGCGGCAGTCCTGTCCGGAATATTGACTACAGATTCTGGAACGGGAAGAAATGGAGCGGGATTCTTTCGGCCAAGGATGGCAAAGGCTATGTGGAAGTGAACGGAGATTCACGGATAGAAGATTACAAGGTCCGTTACGAAGTGAGTCCGGCCCATTTGATGCATATTTTCCGCGAGGTGGGCATGGTTGAAAAAGCACTCGGTATGGAAAGCTTTTCTTCGGATACGGGTGTCCGTAATGCATCTGTTCCATCTGCGGAAATGTCAGGAAAGACGCAGGCCATAGATTTTTCGTCCGTAAAGGAAAAGGTATTGGAAATCGCGTCACGGGACAAATATGCCGTCGGGAGGGACAGTACCTCTCTTTCCATAAAGCCCGTCCTTTATCCGGAAAAGTATGAGGCTGTCGTCGAGGAAATATGTGCTGCCGTGAGATCCGGACGTCTCGATTCCGTGAAGTCGTGCTTTACTGACGAGGGATATGA
>CAYWPV010000059.1:0-11521 GCA_964460265.1 uncultured Muribaculaceae bacterium
AGCAAAAGCTATGCGGCTGAATATCTGGAATCCATGGATACGGCGGCTTTGAAGGGTGTCTTTTTCTCTTCCCTTTCCGATGACGGTAAAAATGCAGGTGAGAGCGCGTCATCCTCCTTCCTGTCAAATTGGGAGCCGGAAGTGTATTGCTTTAATTATTACGATTCTCCTTCGGCATGGGATGCCGCCTCGAAAGCGGCTTACGAATACCGTTGGCGTGATGCGGTGGATAACTGGATGAAGGTGTTGGACGGAAACGACATGTACAGGAGGAGCGCCGCTGAGTTCAACATAGCTGAAGCTTTCTATCTTCTCGGCGATTATGAACTGGCTGCTGAATGGCTTAACCAGTCTGACAAGGACAGCAAAATGGAGCAGTCTCCGACCCTTAGACACCGTATCGAAGCCAGAAAAAATACAGGCAGATGAATCTGTTTATCTGATATCCAGTATCTTGTGAGTCTGTAGGCTAAGTTTCCAGAAGGGATGGGAGAGGATGAAATCTACCGTCTCTTTTGTGTTTTTTCCTGAGCACGGCTGAAGATAGAAGAATTTTGCATCGAACTTCTCCCATCGGCTTACATCCTGTCCTGTATAGACAAGCTTAAGTTCATCTGCTTTGTCTATCTTGGTTTCAGCGCCCTTCTGCCAGTCTGATTTCGGGCTGAGAGTTGTCCAGTCTATCCCTTCAGGCAGCTTTCCGGTTCCGTTGGTCTCTATGTGGATGCGGTAGCCTTTGCCGTGGAAGGCCTCCACAAGTTTTCTGTCAAGCTGCAAAGACGGTTCTCCTCCGGTGAATACTACCCGGTCGCAGCCTGTTCCGATTCTTTCCGCCTCTGTTATGATTTCATCCAGGCTCATGCGTCTCCCCATGGAAAAATCCGTATCGCAGAAAGGACAGCGGAGGTTGCATGCGCTGAAACGGACAAACACCATGGGAGTCCCGCTCCAGCGTCCTTCTCCCTGAAGTGAGTAGAATATCTCGTTAATGCTGTACACTAATCTCTTTCGTAAATTGCCTTGTTGTTCTCCGACTCCCATATTTCCACCTTGTAACAGTTCTCGACATGGTCGCAGATCCATCTGGCTATGTTTTCGGCTGTCGGATTGAATTCGAACACCTCATTGAGGTTTTTGTGGTCCAAAGCTCCGCTAATGTCTTTTTTAATCCGGGTGAAATCCGTGACCATTCCGTCTTCATTGAGGGTTCCGGATTTGCAGTGTACGATGACGATCCAATTGTGTCCGTGCAGTTCTTCGCATTTGCTTTGATAGCTGAGATGAAGACTGTGCGCCGACGAGATTTCCAACCGTTTTGAAACGTAATACATAATATCTCGATTCTTTTTATTGTTCGTAATCAGTGGGATCAAAGCCTTCAAGCGCTTCTTTTCTCTCCACGCAGGTTCCGCATACGCCACAATGCTTCGGACGTCCTTCGTAGCATGAATATGTGTGTTCGAATGGAACGCCGAGCGTCTTGCCTTCCAATGCGATTTCCCTTTTGTTCATGTTGCAGAAGGGGGATATGACCCTTATGCCCGCGAAAGTACCGTTGCGTGCCGCATTGTCCATGGCTTCGATGAATTCAGGACGGCAGTCCGGATAGATGGTATGGTCTCCGGAATGGTTGGCGAGCATGACGGAGTCAAGTCCCATGCTCTCAGCCAGTCCTGTTGCGACGGAAAGCATGATGCCGTTCCTGAACGGGACTACAGTGCTTCTCATGTTGTCATCGGCATAGTGTCCGTGCGGAACAGCCTCTCCGCCTTCCAGTATGCTGCTGTGAAAGTATTTTCCTATGAAATCCAACGGAATGACGATGTGTCTTATTCCGAGTTTGTCGCAATTCCATTTTGCGCAGTCCAGTTCTTCCTTATCCTGGCGGGCTCCATAGCTGAAACTTACGGCGGCCTCGATTTCTGAACGGTATTTGTAAAGCAGGACGCTGCTGTCCATGCCGCCGGAATATACAAGCAATGCTTTCATAATCCTGTATGGCTGATATTATTTCAATATAAAAGGAGGGACCGTAAGCCGGTTTCTGTTTTTAAATCCGTCATTTATCTTCGCAACCTACCCCCTGGCATCGGGCGGGCAGCCCTCATCTGCCAGTATATTTGGTCTTGCAGACCCTGCGGACGTACCCGGACGGCATCGCTGTCGCCCGTCGTGAGCTCTTGCCTCGCGTTTTCACCCTTGCCCATGCCATGTGTCCGTGACGCCACGGCACGGGCGGTTTTTTTCTGTTACGTTCCGTATAGGATTGCTCCTATCTGCGCTTTCCGCAGCATGGCGCCCTGTTCTGTCCGGACTTTCCTCACCGCGGCTGCGGTGCGACGGATCGTCCCTCCTTATGTTTCGGTCTGCAAAGATACTAAAAAAGAAACTCATTGGCCTTCGGTGAGCAATCCGGATGAAGTCCGGCTAAAAGCTCCCTTCAGATAGGAGAGCATTTCCTTAACGTCGAGCACGCCGAATGCGAAACCTTTTCTTGTGAGTTCCGGCGGAAGGAATTCATCGTATTTGTCGAAAACAGGCGTTTCAGCGGGATACAGCAGCTCCATCGGATCTGTGAATCTGTAGGCCTCTTCTTCCAGCACCCTGCCGAATTCTTCCGGTGGAACATCCATGGAAAATTGCATGAAGTAAGGTCTTTGTGAATCGAACCCTTTGAGCCCTAATCGTTTGGCGCATTTGATGCGGATGAAGCGTTCCAAAGCCAGAAACGAGTAGCTTCCAAGCCACGGAATCAGGCAGTACATATTGCCTCCGAGAGGAAGCAAAGAACATTCTACGAGGTGTGACTGCACCGCACTTGTCCGCGCTTGTGCCAGTCTGGAACGGGCATGTGGAAGCAGGTATGGGTAAATGCTTTCCTCTGAGAGTACTCTTTTCATCCTTTGCAGTATATGTGTATGTATGTCTCCCGGTTCATCACCGAAATAAGCCGGGATGATGCCCTTGACAGGATGACAGTAGACGACATGCCTTTTTATGTCAATATCTTCCACAATCCACACTCTGCCGGCTATGGCTATTTTGTCGCCTGTCGGCGGTGGCTTGACTATTGTCCCTATCTCCTTGGATTCGCATCGTACGCTGTATTCCTCGTTCTCCTGAAAAACAGCGTAGAACTTGAAATTGTTCACGACCTTTTCTCCGGCTATCCCTACGATCAGCCCTCCGTTTTCTGTAATTTCCATCTGGTCTGTTTCGAGCAGATGTCTTAGCAGCGTGCGGAAATCGTCTTTGGAAATATTTCTGAAGCAGCTGAGACTGAGAATTCTTGATGCCAGCATTGCAGGGGACATCTCACCTTCGGACGCGAGGGTGCTCATCGTCTGGTGAAACAGAAGGCTGTAGGGAAGTCTTCCCTCTCTGGGAGGCTCCACCCATTTTTCTTCCGTGTAGAGCTGGACAAGTGCGATTGCCTGAAGCAACTTCCAAGGTATCCTCGCCGGCAGAATCGCTCTTGATTCAGCGGGATCTTCCCTTATGACGAACCACATTTCTGAAGGATTTCCTCTTCTTCCGGTACGTCCCATCCGCTGGAGGAATGATGAGACAGTGAAGGGGGCGTCTATCTGGAAAGCTCTTTCAAGCCGTCCGATATCAATGCCCAGCTCAAGCGTGGATGTAGTGCAGACTGTCATATAGCTGTCTTCCTTCTTGATTGTTTCTTCTGCGCTTTGCCTGTACGAGACCGAGAGATTTCCGTGATGAATCAGGAATCTGTCCGGCTCATGCAAAACTTCGCAGTATTGCCTCAAGGTTGCGCATACGGTTTCGCATTCTTCGCGCGAATTGGTGAAGATCAAG
The DNA here is from genome assembly GCA_964460265.1 of uncultured Muribaculaceae bacterium. Taxonomy (GTDB): domain Bacteria; phylum Bacteroidota; class Bacteroidia; order Bacteroidales; family UBA932; genus Cryptobacteroides. The sequence goes on from CAYWPV010000059.1 coordinate 3,823, forward strand.
CATTTGTGACCTCTGGTATTGTCCAGCAGATACATGAAGGATGGGTCGGCGGCTTCATTCATCTTCGTTTCGACAGCCTCTGTCTTTTCGGTTTCACCGGTTGTAGGACCTGTGTAGAAATGTTCCATGGAGATGCGCCATTTTGCACCCGGAGCTTTTATTCTCGGTACGACGGTCCTTCTTCCGGTACTTCCGGAGAGCAGCCTGGCTACGGTCATAGGTTCTCCTATGGTCGCAGAAAGGCCTATGCGTCTCGGGTTGGCGCCCGCAAGTCTGCACAGCCGTTCTATCAGGCAAAAAGTCTGTCCGCCTCTGTCTCCTCTTATGAAAGAGTGAATCTCATCAATTACTATGAACCGCAGATCCCCGAACAGCATGGGAATGAGCGCACGCTTCCTGAGCAGCATGGCCTCGAGGGATTCCGGTGTTATCTGCAATATTCCGGAAGGGTGCTTCAGCAGCTTTTTCTTTTGGGCGGCGGATACGTCTCCGTGCCAATGCCATACATCGATCCCGCTTTCGGCGCAGATGTCGTTGAGTCTTGTGAACTGGTCGTTTATAAGAGCCTTGAGCGGAGCTATGTAAAGACAGCCGATAGATGCCGGAGGATTCTCCTGCATCAGCGTTATTATAGGAAAAAAAGCAGCTTCAGTCTTGCCTGAAGCAGTGGATGCGGACAGCAGAACATTGGCATCCGTGTCGAAAATGGCATCTCCTGCAGCCGCCTGGATTGCCCGAAGGGACTCCCAGCCTTCCTGATAAATGTATTTCTGTATGGCAGGGCTGTATCTTTGAAAGACATTCATCGGTATGTTCTCCTCTAAATAGTGAATTCCGCGAAATCTCCATCAGACTCGGCATTTTCTCTGTCCGCATCGTTACGGGCATATGCGAATTCATTGCTGTCAAGCAAAGCCTTTATGTCCGTTCCGGGATTCTGTACCGAAATGTCAAGCAGTTCGATAAAGTCTCTTATTACTTCCCTCGGCGTGATGTGTTCATCGGCGCCTATTCTTCCGTACTCTATTTTGACGAAAGCGGCCAGGTCATTGTCGCTTACGGTTTTTGCATAGCCGTACAGTCGTGAATGGAGGTCCGCCAATATCCCGCACAGGACAAGCATTTCTTCGCTTGTAAGAGCCTGAAGCCTGAGCACGGGCCCCATCATGTCCATCATCCCTTCTTTTGAAAACTTCCCTTCCTGCAGTCTTGAACGTAGGGCCTCGTAGCTGTAGATACCTCTATGCCTGTCTTCTATGCATTGCGGAGTGCCGCTCATCACAATCCCTATGTACATGGCCTTGCCCTGAAGAGCATCGTTGTACATGGACAGGAGTTTCTCGTAGTTGTATTGTCTCGAGATGCTGTTAGGAATCTTGTAGAGATTCACAAGTTCATCTATGAAGATGAAAAGTCCTCCATATCCGGCCTGGCGGAAAAACAACGCCATAAGCTTCAGGTAATCATACCAGTTGTCATCTGATATGGTTACGTTTACCCCCAATTCGGTCCGTGCTTCGCTTCTGGAGGCATATTCGCCCCTGAACCATTTCAGCACTTTCCCTTTGAGCCCGTCGTCTTCTTCGCTAAAAGCTCTGTAGTAAAGAGTCAACAGTCTTGCAAAGTCGAAGCCGTGGACAAGTTCACGCATGGAACGTATGACCTCCATTATTTTCTGCTCAACTGCAATACCGAGTGCGGGGTCGTCTAAAGAAAGCTGTCTTTCCGCAGCTGTTCCGGTTTGGACGGAATCAATCCATTTGTCCAGAATCATGGCCAATGCGCCGCCTTCCGGCCTTGCTTTGACACTTATGTTGCGGAGCAGTTCTCTGTAAGTGGCAAGCCCCTGCCCTTGGTTGCCGTGCAGTCTTCTTTCCGGAGAGAGGTCGGCATCGGCCACGACAAAACCGCGGTCCATCACATAGTTCCGGACAGTCTGCAGCAGAAATGATTTTCCGCTGCCGTATTTGCCTACTATGAAGCGGAAAGAAGCTCCTCCGTCACCGACAATGTCCACGTCATGCAGCAGGGCTTCTATTTCCCGGCGTCTGCCGACGGCGATATAGGGGAGACCTATTCTGGGGACTACTCCGCCTTTAAGCGAGTTTATGATGGATTGTGCTATCCTTTTCGGTATTCTGTCGTTGTTGCTGTCAGTCATTGTACACGTATTTTTCTAAATCGCTCCTGTAATCTTCTATCACGGAAGGTCTGCCGTTTTCATCTTCCTCTATGGCCACGTCGCCGAGCAGTTCGGCCATGCGGGCGTTGACCTTTTCCACCATTACGCCTTCAGGGATGTGCCGGGATCTGAGAAAAGGCCTGTAGTCTTTGTGCTCAAGCAACAACTTGAGAAACTCCGCTTCATCATCTGTTCTTCCGAACGACGCCGCATCAGCATCAGTTTTATCCGTTTCTCCGTGTTCCGTTCCGGTGATTCCGTCCATATGCTCTTCTGTTTCCGTCTCATCGTCCAAGACAAGCGCTTCTTTGACGGCTTCTGCATCACTTCGGATTTTTCCGAGCAGGCTGAAGTCGATTTTGACGGCATCTCTGGCTTTTTCTCTTTCAATGCGCTCATTCTCCTTCTTCTGCATGAGCAGACGGGCATTCCATTCCGCCTTCCATTCATCGGCCGCATTTTCAAGCACCGACAATAAATCGGAGGACAGTTTAGGAGTCCGTATGTGCGGTTTCACACCCGACTTTTTTCTGAGAGTAAAATCTATGTCGCGCAGTATGCAGGAGATGGCTTCGGAATGCAGCCTATCCGATAACATCTGCACAGGTGCCGTTATTTTCCACGTTCCGAATCTGCAGCTCCATGTCTCGTCCGGGCAGACATTCACTCCTTCAATCCGGAGTTCCTTATCCGGCCAAAATACCGCACCGGGGAAAACCCGGCGGACTATCGTTTCGGTATGGCCCGATACGGCAACTTTCATGCTGGACTGTGTAATCCTTTCAACGTGCGGGAATACCCTGCGGAGCAGGAAAGGGACGGCACTCCGGCTTTCCACGGGAAACTTCTTGTACAGAATCTTTTCACTTATCTTGTAGTCGCTGATTTTCTCGGCGGCGGCAAAAAGATCCTCATCGCTTGAAGAAGAGTAATTGCATATGATCCCGGCAGCTTCAGAAAAAGCTTTTCCTTTTGCAAAAATTTCATTGAAGTGTCCGTCCAGCCTATATAATACGACATAGTCTTTGAGCCAGTCGTCTATGTATGGACGCTTCGACGCAGTATTCAGTCCGCTGTAATTATTTTTGAGCTCATGAAGTATTTCATAGCCTTCTTCGGGATTGCGGAGACCTATCTGCATGAGGGTCTCGTAGATATATACGAACAGATATGAAAGCGGGACGTCCGGGAATTCTCCGTGTCTCAGCATGTTTCTTATTGTAAAATAGGAACGGAGCTGAGCCGTGTTCATGGAAGAGTAAGTGGGGAAATAGCCGGAGAAGCCGACTATCGGACTGCTGTCGGTATAGTTTGCCATGAAAACGGCCTGTTTGCGGAATGAAATAGCCCGGTTGACATAGTGTTCCTCGTCTGAGGATTTCATTTTTAGAAGTTCGCGGAGCTGAGGGGGCAAATTCTTATCTGCACTTTGCGGAATGCCGTGTTGTATTTCATCGGGTGGGCTTACCCAGTTCGATTTCTGCATCAGCCGACCGGTGCCGCCCTCCGGACCGTTGTCCGGTTCATTCAGCGGTTCGTCAGTATAATAATCGTAATCACCACTCATCATAAAATCTAAATATACATTTTTTTTTGTTTGCAAACATGACGGATGCTATATTTGCAGGCCAAATGAAGAAGTTTTTCCTCATAATTCTTTTCTTGATGCCGTTTCTGTGCTGTCAGGCCGGAAATGTGCGCAGGTATAGGGCAGTCGTCGTGCGGGACTATCCCCATGACGAGAATTCCTATACCCAGGGCTTGTTTTTCCTTGATGGCCAATTGTATGAAAGTACGGGACAGTATGGAGCATCCACTTTCAGGAAAGTGGACATGGAAAGCGGAAAGGCTTTGAGACGCTTCGATTTCAAGAAAAAATATTTCGTTGAAGGCTCGTGTTCGCTCGACGGCAAGATTTTTATCCTGACGTGGACCAGCAAGGTGGCTTTCGTCTATGATGCGGGAAGACTCAAATATGAAACTTCATACGGTTACCCCCGGGAGGGATGGGGACTTACCACCGACGGAGAAAGCCTGATCGCAAGTGATGGCTCTTCGACCCTCTTCTTCATGGACAAAGATTTCAAGCTGAAAAAAAGTTTGAAGGTGACTATGGACGGGCGTCCCGTGACCTATCTGAATGAACTTGAGTACATCGACGGAAAGATATGGGCCAATGTCTATATGACCGATTTGATAGTCGCGATAGATCCGGAAAACGGAAATGTGGTTTTTACCGTAGACTGCACCGGACTGTTGCCTGACAGCCTCAGGGATGAACGGACAGATGTGCTGAACGGAATAGCGTTCAACCCGACGGACGGCCGGATTTATCTCACGGGGAAATATTGGAAAAAATTGTACGAAATTAAGCTGGAAGAAAAGAAATACTGATTTAAAATTATAATCATATCAAGCGGGGGTACTCGGCATGTCGCCGGGTTGAGAGAGACCCATTAAACCTGATGCGGGTAATTCCGACGTAGGGAAGGCTTTTTTCTCAAATGCGCGTAAGCGTGGCCCTTGCATAAATGTAAACCATTATGCAAGTTTTTTTATTGATTGCGGCGAGCGCAATGCTGTCTTCGCCGTCCGTCGTGGGTCAGAAACCTGACACCGCTGCGGTTGAGCTTCTTGACGAAGCTGTTGTACAGGGAGTCAAAATTCAGAGGAACGCTCCTTATGCCGTTGCAAATGTAGACGGTAAATCTCTGCAAAGTTTCGCCGGCACCGGAAAGGAACTTCCTTTCCTCATTTCAACTACGCCGGGCGTTTTGTCCTGGAGTGAGAACGGAGTCGGAACGGGAACAAGCTACATGAGAATCCGCGGATCCGGTGACTCAAGAATAAACGTCACCATTGACGGAATTCCTCTCAACTCTCCGGAAGACCAGTGTGTATTCTGGGCGAACATGAACAGTTATTCGGCATTGCTGGACAATATCCAGATCCAGAGAGGAGTGGGTTCCTCCACTACTGGAGACGGTGCGTTCGGCGGATCAGTGGCCCTCCGTACCAAATCCGTTTCTTATGTGCCTTATGTTCAACTGAACGCTTCATACGGGAGCTACAATACCTACAATACAGGAATTTCTCTTTCCACAGGGCTGCTCAACAACCATTTTGTGGCTGACGGTGCGTTCCATATGACAGGTACCGACGGATTTGTCCATGGCACTTCCGGCAGATCGGGCTCATGGCTCGGCGGATTGAGCTGGATAGGAACAAATGTCGTGATGCGCTACAAGAACATAGGCAACTATGAACATACGGGACAGGCCTGGAATGGAGTTACTGCCGGAAATGACGACCTTTCTCTCATGGATGGCATCTACGGTGTTTCAACGGGGATAAAGACATACAAAGACATGTATGACGCAGGTCTCGGAAGATACAACTCTTTGTATGAATATCTTGTGACTGACGATTCCGGCAATTTCGTGAAAAATGCCGACGGCAGGTACATGACCCGGAGGCATTCGATGCTGGATGGGTCCTGCTGGCCCAAGACAACGGACAATTTCTGGCAGGATCATAATATCCTTTCCATTGCCTGGGATATGAATGAATACTGGAAGTCAAGTCTTTCTCTTCATTACACCTACGGCTACGGCTATTACAAAGAGTTCAGGGCAGATAACAAACTGAGCAAATTCGGTTTTGCTTCTTTTGCAGGATCCGACGGACGCCAGGTAAAGCGGAGCGATTTCGTGCGCAAGAAGGGACTTTCGCAGAACGCAGGCGGCGCCATATATAACGTCAGCTATAAAAAAGATGGCTGGGATGTAATCGGAGGGCTTTCTGCCCAGCTTTTCCGCGGAAACCATTTCGGGTATCTTACCTATGTCTCCAATCAGGAAGTCGTGGCCCGTTATCCTCAGCTCTCAGGATTGAATGATATGAAGTTAGGAGAAGGAAAGTACAAATACTACGATTCAGATGCAAAGAAGGACGATTACAGCGCTTTTGTAAAGGCATCACGTACCTTGGGCGAGCATTTCACGGTATTTGCCGATCTCCAGTACCGCCATGTGCGTTATACGACCGACGGTGTAAACGACAAGTTCATCGAACGTGAAGACGGAAGTTATGAGAATCAGCGTCTTGACATCGACAAGAACTATGATTTCTTCAATCCTAAGGCCGGTTTGAGCTACAATGTCGGCAATCACAGGGCATATGCCTCGGTCGCTCTCAGCAACAGGGAGCCGGAGAGGAACAACTTCACGGACAACGGAAATTACCCTGCGCCCAAAGCCGAGCGTCTGAACGACTTCGAGCTTGGTTACCAATACAGCGGGGACATTTTTCATGCGGGCGTGAACCTGTATTATATGGACTATGTGGACCAGTTTGTCCAGACGGGTGCCAAAAGCGACATTGGAGAGAACCTGACCACGAACATCAAGGACTCATATCGTGCCGGAGCTGAACTTGAAGCCGGTGTCAGGGCGGCCTCATGGCTCTCTCTCGAGGCCAATGCGGCGCTGAGCAAAAACAAGATAAAAGATTTCGATGAGGTGGTGGAGGATTGGGACAACGGCAGTCAGACGATCCACTATGACAACTCGACGCTTGCTTTTTCCCCCTCTGCCATTTTGAACGGTTTCGCCGTTTTCACGGTAAAGGGCCTTCAGGCTACATGGCATACCGGATTCGTGAGCAGGATGTATCTTGACAACACCGAATCCAAAGACCGGTCACTGCCTGCCTATTCGCTTTCTGATATAAGTTTCAGCTATCCTGTCAAGCTCAAGGGCGTGCTTAAGGAAATCGATCTCGGTCTGGACGTAAACAATGTGTTCAACACGAGAGCCGCCGTTTCGGGCTGGGTTTATTCGGCCATATATGCTTCTGGCGGACACCCGAATGACAACCGTTATTATCAGATAGGGTTCGTTCCTACTGCCGGAACTACTGTCATGGGCAAGGTCAGCCTGAAATTCTGAAAGTATTCTTATCCTTGAAAAAAAAATGAGCCTCGCATCACTGCGGGGCTCATTTGGTTAGTTAGTAGTGTGTTTACCTGAAAAAAGGTTTTTAATTATGTAATCGGTTAGATATGCTTCTTTGTGCGTTAATTGTACGGTAAAGTCGTATATCGTTTTAACCATGAAGCAAAGTTAAGCGATGAAAATCATATATGCAAGTTTTTGCATTCTAAATATTATTTTTGCACCGGTTATAGATATTTTTTACATATTTCATCGGCATGAAAATGAGTATTGCTAATGCGGGGGCAGCCCGCGCGTTTATCTTATGTACGGCGATTCTGTGTTCGTGTTCCGGTAAAGAAAAGATGCCGGATGTCCGTCCGGAACAAAAAACGTTGACCTTTTCTTTCCGCACACGGGCGATAGGGGAAAACGCATATCATGATGTTCCTTCAGAAATAACCATGTACGGTTATTCCGCCGGTTCTTTATACGGCCCTTTGAAGCTTGTGCCGGAAAACGGAAGAGCTTCGGTGCAGTCAGCTCCCGAAGCTTCCCTATTTTTTCTGAGCGGAGCGGAGGC
>CAYWPV010000060.1:0-4665 GCA_964460265.1 uncultured Muribaculaceae bacterium
GAAGTCATGGACAGGGCCGTGAAAGCCATCCGTGCCTGTCCGCACGGGGTAATCAGGATGAGCGATTCCATGAAGGGGCTCACGGAAACCTCCACCAACCTGGCCATCGTCAGCTGCGAAGACGGCTGCATAAAGGTCAAGTCCCTGATGAGAAGCGCGGTCGACTCCGCAAAAGCCAATCTCGCCGGAGAGATGCAGGCCCTGTTTGAACTGGCGGGGGCTGATTTTTCCACAGCCGGAGGCTACAGCGGCTGGACCCCCAAGCCGGAAACTCCCGTCTACAAGACGGTCTGCGAGGCATGGAAGGAGATGACAGGAGAGGAGATGAAGGTAACAGCGACCCACGGAGGTCTTGAATGCGCCCTGCTCGGAGCTAAATATCCAAACTGGGAGATGGTCTCCATAGGTCCTGACATCGTACATCCGCACTCACCGGACGAAAGGGTAAGGATAGCTTCGGTGGCAAACATGTGGAAATTCCTGAAAAGGCTTTTGGAAGTGATTCCCGAAAAGAAATAATTCCCTCCGATTTGCCGGATTCAGGAATTATAGGTATATTTGCAGTTCCCGAAAGGTGCCTTGCACCTGAAGGAACTGTAATTCATTTATTAACGACACAATTGCAAAACAGAATGTTGAAACAGTACGAAACCGTTTTCATTGCAACTCCCGTTTTGTCTGAACTTCAGATGAAGGAAGCGGTTGCCAAGTACGTCAACTTCATCAAGGACAACGGAGGTGAAGTTGTGTACGAAGAGGATTGGGGGCTGAAACAGCTCGCCTACCCTATCCAGCACAAGACATCAGGCTTCTACTACCTGATCGAGTTCAAAGCCGAACCCGAATTCGTAGCCACGCTTGAAACCCAGTTCCGCCGTGACGAGCGCGTCATCCGCTACATCACCGTAGCTCTTGACAAGTATGCGGCCGAATATGCTGAAAAGAGAAGAAACAACAGGCAGGCCAAAGCCCAGGCCCAGGCTCAGCCGGAAGTCAAGGAGGATTAATTTATGGCACAGACAAACAACTCACAGCGCGGAGACGAAATCCGCTATCTCAATCCTCCTACGGTAGAGGTAAGGAAGAAGAAATATTGCCGTTTCAAAAAGGCGGGCATCAAATACGTCGACTACAAGGATCCCGAATTCCTGAAGAAGTTCCTCAACGAGCAGGGTAAGATTCTCCCCCGCCGCATCACGGGAACATCTCTCAAATTCCAGAGAAAAGTAGCCAAAGCGGTGAAAAGGGCGCGTTCGCTCGCACTTCTCCCCTATGTTACAGACCTTCTTAAATAATTGGAGACAGCGATATGGAAATCATACTTAAGAAAGATGTGGCCAATCTCGGTCACGAGGGAGATGTAGTAAAGGTAAAAGCCGGATACGCTCTCAACTATCTCGTTCCCCAGGGATTCGCGACGGTCGCCACCCCCTCTGCCCTGAAACAGCATGAGGAGACCGTACGGCAGCGTGCCCACAAGGAGGCCGCCAGAATCGCCGCAGCCAAGGAACTCGCTGCGAAGATTTCTTCCCTGCTTGTGAAAGTGAGCGCAAAAGTAAGCGAAAACGGCAAGATCTACGGTTCCATAACTACAGCCCAGCTTGCTGACGCTCTCGCCGCCGCAGGTGTGGAAGTGGACAAGAAGGACATCAGCATCGTTTCCGACAACGTGAAAGAACTTGGAGTATACGAGGCTGAAGTAGCATGCTACAAAGACGTGAAAGGCATGTTCAAATTCGAAATCATCGCCGAGGCATAGCACACGGCACTTGCGATATTGATTCAGGAGCGGTCTTTTCAGGCCGCTCCTTATTTTGCTTCAAATTTCCCTGACGTGCCGCAGAATTCCTGCCGACCTATAAAAAGGAACTCCGGTCTTGAATATTCGGGAAAGAAAGTTATCTTTGTAAGACGCGGAGACGTTTACGTCCGCATAATTGACAACGAAATTCAAAAACCTAATCTAATCAAATGTTCAAAGGTCAGCCAAAGGGATTGTTCGCCCTTGCACTATCCAACACAGGCGAACGTTTCGGCTACTACACGATGATTGCCATCTTCACCATGTTCATTCAGGCGAAGTTCGGCTTCAGCGCGGCGGTTACCGGTCAGTTCTACTCCATTTTTCTCGCGGTCGTTTATTTCATGCCCGTACTGGGCGGAATAATAGCGGACAAAATAGGATACGGTAAATGCGTCGTCTACGGAATACTGGTCATGTTCCTCGGGTACGTGCTCCTCGCTGTCCCGACTCCTGCCAACGGACTGGGAATCACGGCCATGGTGTCCGCGCTGCTGCTTATTTCATGCGGAACAGGACTGTTCAAAGGCAATCTTCAGGTGCTTGTCGGAAATCTCTACGACAAACCCGAATACTCGGCAAGGCGCGATGCCGGATTCAGTCTCTTCTATGTGTTCATCAACATAGGATCCATGGCGGCGCCTTCAGCTGCAACGGCCATCACCAACAGGTTTCTCAGCAAGGCAGGACTCATATACAAGGCTGACATCCCTGCGCTCGCCCACCAATACCTGAACGGCACCATCACTCCCGAAAACACGGACAAGCTCGGCAGCCTGGCTGCCATGATGCCTTCCGCAGACGTAAGCTCCATGGACCTCGCCTCCTTCAGCAGCTACTACATCGAGCATCTCTCGTCATCATATAACATGGGCTTCGCAGTCGCCTGCGTATCGCTCATAGTCTCCATCGCCATCTACTTCTCATGCAAGGCATGGTTCAAGGATGCCGACTACAATTCCAAGCAGACTCCGGCAAATGCCGCTCCTGTAAAGGAACTCAGCCCCAAGCAGACAAAAGAAAGGATGACCGCTCTGTTCTTCGTATTCGCCGTCGTCATCTTCTTCTGGATGGCATTCAACCAGAACGGTTCGTCTCTCACATGGTTTGCAAGAGATTACACCCAGTCAAGCGTGACGGGATTCACGAGGCTCGGATTCAGTTTCCCTGCGCTCATACTCATAGCCGTGTCGGTATATACTCTCTTCGCGAGCTTCCAGTCAGAGAAAGTCTCAAGCAAGATAACCTGCGGCATCGTGACCCTGGCTCTGTGGGGAGGCGCGCTGGCCATATACCATAGCCTGCCTCAGGCTCTCACCATATTCCCCCAGCTCTTCCAGCAGTTCAATCCGTTCTTTGTGGTAGCCCTCACCCCCATCTCCATGGCGATTTTCGGAGCCATGGCCAGGAAGGGCAAAGAGCCTTCAGCTCCCAAGAAGATCGGTCTGGGAATGCTCGTGGCAGCTGTCGGATATCTCATCATGGTACTGGGCTCCAACGGCCAGCCTTCACCGGCCGAGCTCGGCGGAAACGTTTCGCCCGATCCTGTAGTACCGCAGTATCTTATATACACCTATCTCGTACTGACATTTGCCGAACTGCTGCTCTCCCCCATGGGAATCAGCTTCGTGTCCAAGGTGGCTCCGCCCCAATACAAGGGGCTGATGATGGGATGCTGGTTCGCTTCCACCGCCATAGGCAACTATCTCAGTTCTATTCCCGCGATGCTTTGGGACAAGGTTCCTCTATGGGCCAACTGGACGATTCTGGCGGCACTGTGCTTCATCTCCTCTCTGATCATGTTCGGAATGCTCAAGAAAATCGAAGCCGCAACAGAAGAATAAAAACAACCGTAAAACAACATCATCATGTTCAAGGGACAGCCCAAAGGGCTTTACGCGCTGGCATTGGCCAACACAGGCGAACGTTTCGGCTACTACACCATGATAGCCGTGTTCGCACTCTTTCTCGGCGCCAATTTCGGATTGACTGAAGGACAGGCCGGTACCATCTACAGCATTTTCCTGGCACTCGTCTATTTCCTGCCTCTCATAGGAGGAATAATGGCCGACAAGTTCGGTTACGGGAAAATGGTAACGATAGGCATAACCATAATGTTCGCAGGATATCTGGTCCTGTCCATTCCTCTCGGAGGAGGCGGACTGGCTCTCGGAGTGATGGCGCTTGCCCTTCTGCTGATCAGTCTGGGCACCGGACTGTTCAAGGGAAACCTTCAGGTCATGGTGGGCAATCTGTACGATGACCCTCAGTTCGCCGACAAAAGGGATTCGGGGTTCTCACTGTTCTACATGGCCATAAACATAGGTGCGCTCTTCGCCCCCACGGCGGCAGTGAAAATAAAGGAATGGGGAGAATCCCTGGGGTTCGAATCCAACGATGCCTACCATTTCTCTTTCGCTGTTGCATGTGCGGCGCTGATTGTTTCGATACTTATCTACTACATCTTCAGAAGCACCTTCAAGCATGTGGAAGGAGGCCATAAGAAAGCCGATGCAGGTACCGCCGGTGTTCAGGAACTCAGTCCCGCGGAGACAAAGAGCAGGATTACCGCACTGTGCCTCGTTTTCGCCGTCGTGATTTTCTTCTGGATGGCGTTCCACCAGAACGGACTTTCCCTCACCTACTTCGCCGACCAGTTCGTGCAGAAGCATGTGAGCGGGGCGGAAAGCATGCTTTTCGACGTCATAAACCTGGTGATGGGCATCGTGATAGTCTACGCGCTGTTCTCGGTGTTCCAGAGCGAGACAGCCAAAGGAAAGTACCTTTCCATAGCCGCGATAGCCGCGGCCGTCGGAGTGCTGATATGGAAATATACACGCATCGGTGACGGAGTGGACATAAGC
>CAYWPV010000060.1:4675-11496 GCA_964460265.1 uncultured Muribaculaceae bacterium
CCATTTTCCAGCAGTTCAACCCCTCGTTCGTGGTGGCCCTGACCCCGGTCAGCCTTGCGATATTCGGCGGACTTGCCAAGAAAGGCAAAGAGCCGTCGGCTCCGAGAAAGATCGCCTACGGAATGCTCGTGGCAGCCGTGGCCTACGGCGTGATGATCGTGGCTTCCATAGGGCTCAACACGCCCGCCATGCAGAAAGCGGCAGGCGACGCAGGCACATTCGTATCGCCGAACTGGCTGATTTCCACCTACCTTATCCTCACTTTCGGAGAACTTCTGCTCTCTCCTATGGGCATTTCCTTCGTATCCAAAGTGGCACCTCCCAAGTATAAGGGAATGATGATGGGCGGCTGGTTCGTAGCTACCGCTGTCGGCAACCTGCTCGTTCAGGTGGGCGGACATCTGTGGGGAACTCTCCCCCTCTGGGTCGTCTGGGGTGTATTCCTTACCCTGTGCCTTATCTCGGCAGGTTTCATGTTCATCATGATGAAGAAACTGGAGGCTGTCACGAAATAGCCATGACCCCGGAGACTTGCGAGCTGCTGAAACAATGGGCTGAAAAGTACAATTCGGCCGAGTATTTCAAGGAAGATCCGATCGCCTTTCCAAAGCGCTTCGCGGAACTTCGCACCGAGGGAAAAGCCGACAGACGCGACATAGAGATTTCGGCGGTGTTTTCGGCTCATTTCGCATGGGGCCGAAGGGCCATGATAATGAGGGACTGCGCCAGGCTGTTCGACGAGATGGACTGGAAACCCTATGACTATGTCATGTCAGGTCAGTGGCGGAACGGCAATGAAAGCGTGCACAGGACTGTCAAATGGGATGAGGTGGCGGCCATCTGCGGCAGACTGAAGGACATTTTCGGCAGACTGTCATCTCTGGAACGCTTTTCGCAAGAGGACTTCCGGACAAAGGTATATGGACAGAAGCCCGATCCCAAAGCCCCCGACAAGAAAATCAACATGCTCAGAAGGTGGATGGTCAGAGATGACGGGAAGGTGGATCTGGGCATCTGGAAGGACACCGCCCCGGAAACCTTGCTCATACCTTTGGACGTGCACGTCCACGATGTAGCTCTGGACTTGGGACTTACCTCCCGGAAACAGAAAGACATCACGACCGTGCAAGAGGTGACAGACAGTTTCAAGACAATTTTTCCAGGAGATCCATGCAAAGGAGATTTCTCTCTTTTCGGGTACGGAATAACTCATCCGAAAGAAAAAACGAACAGCCGAAGATGTACATAATTGCGGGCTGCAACGGTTCCGGCAAGACTACAGCTTCATATACCGTTCTGCCCGAACTGCTGAAATGCAGCCAGTTCGTGAACTCCGACGAGTTTGCGAAAGGTTTGAGCCCGTTCAACCCCAACGATGCCTCGGTAGGAGCCAGCAGGCTTATGCTGATGAAAATCAAATACCTCATCGGCAGGGAAATGGATTTCGGCATAGAGACCACCTTGGCTACGAGAAGCCTTAAGAAAATAGCGCTGTCCGCTCAGAGCAAAGGATATTTCGTGACAGTGCTGTTCTTTTGGCTCGACACGCCGGAACTGGCCATAGAACGGGTGAGGGAAAGGGTGAAGACCGGCGGACACGACATCCCGACAGAGGTCATCCTTCGCCGCTACGACAAAGGACTCAAGTACTTCTTCGACGACTACATGGGTTTGGCCGACCGATGGATTCTTGCCGACAACTCCACCTATCCGTTCACCGTCGTGGCCCAGGGATGGAAAGACAACATGATAGTGAAGGACAACCTGAAATATGAAGAGATAAAAAAATACGCCGGCAGCATCGGCGTCTCCGGCAGGAATGCTGCGGACGGAAAAACTGAAGATGATTAACGCAAGCGAATATTACACCGGCCTGTTCGATGCCGGCGAAGAAACACTGGAGAAGCTCATATCCACCGCTCTCGGCAACGGAGGAAGCTATGCCGATCTGTACTTTGAAAACACCGTAAGCCGCAACCTTCTTCTGCGGGACGGGATTGTTTCCACAGGCGGCCTCAACGTCGACTATGGCATGGGAGTCCGGACCCTGAAAGGGGAAAAGACAGGATATGCCTACTCCGAAAGCACTGAGTTTCCGGCGATGATGGCCGCCGCAAAGGCCGCGTCCACGATTTCAAAAAGCGTAAAAGTGGAGTCCGTGACCAGACCTACCGTTCCGTTCCATGGCAGACCGAATCCGGCCGCGGACCGCTACCCCATGCTCAAGGACTGGCGAGACTTCTCAGCAGAAGAACTGACTCCCGTTCTGATGAAACTGGGGGATATGATAAGGGCCAAAGACCGGAGAGCCGTAAAGGTCATGGCCATGCTGTCCGCTTCGGTGAGCGATGTGATGATGTATAATTCCCAGGCGGAACTGAAATATGACACAAGGCCTATGGGAACCGTAGCCGTGTCGGTAGTATTCAGCGACGGCTCAACGATATGCAACAGCCACGGCAGCAAGAGTTTCAGAATGGGGGCCGAGATGCTTGACGACGCCCTTCTGGAAGAGCTCGCCTCGGCCGTTACAAGGAATCTCGACGACCGTTTCACCGCCATACGCCCGAAGGGCGGAAAAATGCCAGTGGTCATGGGCGCAGGTTCATCGGGAATTCTTCTGCACGAAGCCATGGGACACGCTTTTGAAGCCGATTTCAACCGAAAGGGACAATCCGTGTTCGCAGACAAGATGGGAAAAAAGATCTGTGCGGAAAACATAAGCATAGTGGACGACGGCACTATAAAAGGGGACCGCGGAGCTCTCAATTACGATGACGAAGGAGTTCCGGGACAGAAAACATACATGGTCACGGACGGAGTGCTGACCTCGTATCTGCATGACAGGATAAGCGCCGGTTTTTACGGGGTAAGGCCCACCGGTAACGGCAGACGCGAATCGTTCAGGTACAATCCCATACCCAGAATGCGGGCAACATACATGGAAAGCGGAGACTCCAGACCTGAAGACATCATAGCATCGGTAAGGAAAGGCATCTACGTGGATGAGTTTTCCAACGGCCAGGTGAAGATAGGCGAAGGGGACTTCACTTTCTATGTCAAAAGCGGCTATCTCATCGAGAACGGGAAGCTGACAAGCCCTGTTAAGGACATAAACATAATGGGCAACGGGCCCGAGGCGCTGGCCGGAATAGCGGCCGTAGGCAACGACGGCAAGGTGGACGACGGAGCATGGACATGCGGGAAAGGCCAGAACGTGCCTGTCATGTGCGGAATACCTACGGTACTTGTGAGCAGTCTTACGGTGGGAGGCAATTGAAAATGGAAAACAGGAAAGGAATATGGCTCATAAGCCCCGAAGAGGCGGCCCTGACGCACAGGTGTCTGGAAATGAGCATGGACAAGGGGGCGGATCATGCGAGGGTGAACCTGAGCAAAAGTATGCAGGATTCATGCTCGATGCTCAACGGAGAAGTGGACAAGGTGTCTCATTCCGGAGACAGGGTATTGACATTCAACCTTTTCGCTGACGGAAGATACGGCTCTTTCTCCACCAACCGTCTGGATTCCGCGGCCCTTGACATTTTCATAGGCAAAGCGGTGGACATGGTAAGGACGCTCGCCCCGGATGAATTCAGGAAGCTGCCGGACCCCTCAAGGACAGCCAAGGATGTCGTCACCGGAATGGAGGCCGGAGTGTTTGACCGTGCCTATGAGGAAACGGATGCCGACAAAAGGCTTGACCTTGCCCGTGCGGCGGCATTCTATGGCAAGGACAAAGAACATGACACAATCTCTGAGGAAGTTGAATACTCGGACTCGATAAGCGACGAATACATTATCGACTCCGACGGCCTGGAGTGCCGTCACAGCGAAACCTCATTTGAAATCGGCTGCGAAACCACCCTTTCCGACGGAGAAGGAGGGAAGGTAAGCGGATTCTGGTGGGACAGTTCTCCTTTTCTGGACAAACTCGGAAAAGGTGACAGCTGCGGCAGAAAGGCCTCCGAAAGGGCTGCCGCCCAGAAGGGTGCCCGAAACATATCAAGCGGGAGGTACAATGCGGTTTTGGAGAACGAGACCGCCTCAAGACTTCTCTCCCCCGTACTCAACGCACTGAACGCATTTTCGATACAGCAGAAAAATTCTTTCCTCACCGAATCTCTTGGGAAAAGGCTGTTCCCGGAAGGATTCACCATCATGGATCTGCCCAGAGTCAAAGGGGCCTGCGGGGCGAAACTCTTTGACAGTGAAGGCGTGGCGACACGGAACTGTCCAGTGGTGGAAGACGGCATTGTGAAAGAGTACTTCGTGAACACCTACATGTCAGGAAAAATGGGCATCGCTCCGACGGTGGAAGATGTCACCAGAGCATGTGTGCTTCCTTTCTTTAAAAACGGCCATGCTCCCGAAACATTCGGAGCACGGGAACTCATGGACATGGTCGGGGACGGCATATATGTATGCGGACTCAACGGAGGCAACTGCAACTCTGCCACGGGCGACTTTTCATACGGAATAGAAGGTTTCGCTTTTAAAAACGGCAGGATTGTGCATCCGGTAAGGGGCATGATCATGACCGGCAACATGCTCTCCCTCTGGGCATCCCTCATCGCGGCGGGCACGGACTGCCGCGGATGCATGAGCAGGCAGGTTCCCTCCATGGCGTTCGGAGCGGTGGATTTCAGCTCATAGGAAAACGCATGGCAGGATAACCGCCTGCACAACAAACATTTGACAAAACAGACAATAAAAAGATTTGTGATGAAGATAGAAAAGAACAAGGTAGTGTCAGTCAGCTACGAAGTGACGGCCGACGGAAAAACGGTAGATAAGATGACAGCGGAGAAGCCGCTGGAGTACATCCACGGAACAAGAATGCTCCTGCCGCGTTTCGAGGCCGAACTCGAAGGGAAGGAAGAGGGCTGCGGATTTGAATTCGAGCTCACCCCCGAAGAAGGATACGGCCATTACGACGAGTCCAAAAGAGTGGAAATTCCCAAAAGCGCTTTCGTGGTGGACGGCAAGCTTCATGACGAGCTGCTCACTCTCGGCAGAGTGCTGCCCATGCTCAACAGCGAAGGCGAAGTGGTACAGGGAATGGTATCCGAAATAAAGGATGACTCTGTAGTGATGGACTTCAACCACCCGATGGCGGACAAAACTCTCCGCTTCAAAGGGGAGATTCTGTCGGTCAGGGATGCAAGCGACAAGGAGCTGAAAGAAGGCCTGCACGGAGAATATCTGCCCAAGGAGGGAGGATGCTGCCACGGACACGGCGGATGCTGCCACGGCGAAGGAGAAGAACACGACGGATGCTGCCATGGAGAGGGCGGAGAACACAAATGCAAGTGCCACGGGGATGAAAAGAACGGCCATTGTAATTCTTAATTACAACACTGAAAGCTATCTGAATTGTTTTCTTCCCGCAGTGCTGAAAAGCGCCGGATGCGGAGAGGACGGAAGCTGCGGCTCCTCGGAGAATGAAGTGATAGTGGCCGACAATGCCTCAAAGGACGGGTCAAGAAAACTGCTGGAAAGAGATTTCCCCGGACTGAGGACCATCTGTTTCGACAGCAACCTCGGATTCTGCGGAGGCTACGACGAAGCCCTTCATGAACTGGAAGGACAGTTCAGCTACTATGTTCTGATGAACACCGACATAGAGGTCAGGGACGGGTGGCTGGAGCCTCTCACAAGATGGATGGACACGCATCCGGAATGCGGAGCCTGTGCCCCCAAGCTGCACTCGTGGCGTGACAAAGAGGTTTTCGAATATGCCGGAGCGGCCGGAGGGCTGATAGACAGATTCGGCTACCCCTTCTGCAGAGGCAGGGTGTTGGATATGGTGGAACAGGACTGCGGCCAGTACGATACCTTGCCCAACGAGGTATTCTGGGCGAGCGGAGCCTGCCTGATGGTCAGAAGCGAAGTCTTCCACAGCCTCGGAGGATTCGACAGGAGATTCTTCGCCCACATGGAAGAGATTGACCTGTGCTGGAGGATGCAGCTTGCCGGGAAAAGCGTGTGCGTGGTTCCGCAGTCGACCGTCTATCATATAGGAGGAGGCACTCTGCCCAAGGGTTCCCCCTGGAAACTCCAGCTCAACTACAGAAACAACCTTCTGATGCTCAACAACAATCTGGCAAAGTCCATAGCAGCGGAAAAGTACCGCAGCTGCGGCAGGGCCGATGTGGCCGCGGCTTGCGGACTGCGCAAGGCAGCCATCATAACAGGCACAAGAATGTTCCTGGACGGACTGTCCGCCCTGGTCTATCTGTTCACACTGAGAATCAGCAGTTTCACAGCTGTCATAAAAGCTCATGAGGAATATCGCGGACTCAGGACCGAGATGAACGAACCGGAGCTTTGGAACTGGGTGGAAAACCGGGGAAAGACGGCAAAGCTCCACGGTTTCTATAACGGATGCATCATTCTCAAGGCCCTCCTGAAGAAGGAGAAGGTTTTCAACGAAATACATTTGCAGCCATGAAAATCATAATCGAAGGTGCGGGAGAAGTAGGATCACATCTCGCGAAGATGCTCAGCAACGAGGCCAATGACATCACTGTCATTGACTCCGACGAGATGAAACTGTCCAGGCTGTCATCCGTCATGGACGTTTCCACGCTCGGCGGTGAATCGGCATCCATAAGCGTGCTGAAGGAAGCCGGTGTGGAAGACGCCGACCTTTTCATCGCCGTGAACCCCTTCACCTCGCAGGACGTGAACGTCGTGAGCGCACTTCTCGCCAAAAAGCTCGGATGCAAGAAAGTATGCGCCAGGATTGACAACGAAGAGTATCTTTCCTACGAGAACAAATACCTTTTCACGGAAATGGGCATAGACCTGATGTTCTA
>CAYWPV010000061.1:0-11405 GCA_964460265.1 uncultured Muribaculaceae bacterium
TTACCCACCCTTTGGCAAGAACATTCTGTCCAGGAGTCATCTTCAACAGAATGAGTATATTTGTAAAATTTGAATTTCAAATAAAATGGAAAAAGTTCTACGGACAAAAGTCAAGGATCTGTTGAAGATGACTCCTGGACAGAATGTTCTTGCCAAAGGGTGGGTAAGGACTAAAAGAGGCAACAAACAACTGAAATTCATAGCCTTGAATGATGGTTCGACAATCAGCAACATACAGATTGTCGCCGATACGTCCAAGTTCGGAGAGGATCTGCTGAAAAAAATCACCACCGGAGCAAGCCTTTGCGTAAAAGGGAAATTGGTGGAATCGGTCGGCAGCGGACAAGCCGTAGAAGTTCTTGCTGAGGAAATGGAAGTCTATGGGGAATGCGACCCCATGAGATATCCTCTGCAGAAAAAGGACACTTCGCTGGAGTTCCTGAGGACTGTGGCGCATCTCCGCTTGAGGACAAATACATTCGGTGCCATTCTGAGGATACGCCATGCCATGGCTTTCGCCATACATAAATTCTTTAATGACAAAGGCTTCGTCTATCTTAATACACCGCTCATCACCGAATCCGATGCAGAAGGTGCCGGACAGATGTTCCAGGTAACGACGCTTGATCTGGAGAAACAGCTTCCGAGAGACAAAAAAGGGAAAGTCGACTACAGCTATGACTTTTTCGGAAAACAGACCAGCCTGACGGTAAGCGGCCAGCTGGAAGGCGAGCTCGGAGCTACCGCCGTAGGAGAAATCTATACATTCGGACCGACCTTCCGCGCGGAAAATTCCAACACCCCGCGCCATCTTGCAGAGTTCTGGATGATAGAGCCGGAAATGGCTTTCTATGACATTGAAGACAACATGAACCTTGCAGAAGAGTTCATCAAGTATCTCGTCCGCTACGCACTGGACAACTGCCGGGAAGACCTGCAGTTCCTGAACGACAAATACGATCCGGAACTGATCGGAAGGCTGGAAGGCGTAATCGGAACGAAGTTCGAAAGGCTTGAGTATACCGAAGGCATAAGAATCCTCGAAGAAGCCGTCAAGAACGGGACAAAGTTCGAATATCCTGTCTATTGGGGTGTGGACCTCCAGAGCGAGCACGAAAGATACCTGGTAGAGAAGCATTTCGGCAAACCTGTAATCTTGACGGGATATCCGAAGGACATAAAAGCCTTCTACATGAAGCAGGACGACAACGGAAAGACCGTACGTGCAATGGATGTCCTGTTCCCCAAGATAGGTGAAATCATCGGAGGTTCCGAAAGGGAAGCCTCGCTTGAGAAACTTGAGAGAAGGATTGACGAACTGGGCATGAGCAGAAAGAACCTAGAGTGGTACATAGACACCAGACGGTTCGGCACCGTTCCCCACAGCGGATTCGGACTGGGCTTTGAAAGGCTTCTGCTGTTCGTGACCGGAATGAGCAACATCAGAGATGTCATTCCGTTCCCCAGAACTCCCAAAAACGCTGACTTTTAAACTGTCTTAAACGATGTTGGTCATAGGTATCGCCGGCGGTTCCGGTTCCGGAAAAACCACTGTAGTAAAAGCCATCACCCAAAAATTGAACGGCAAGGTAGTCGTTATTCCGCAAGACTCTTACTACAAAGATTCCAGCCACCTCCCCATGGAGGAAAGGCAGAAAATCAATTTCGACCACCCCGATGCCATAGACTTTCCGCTGCTTTGCGAACAGCTCCATGATCTGAAAGAAGGGAAAACCATAGAACAGCCCGTATATTCGTACATCACATGCACGAGATCTTCCACGGAGACCGTCACCGTGGAACCGGCAGATGTAATCATCGTCGAAGGAATCCTTATTTTCACATGCAAGAAGCTCAGAGAGCAGATGGACATAAAGATATTCGTGGACGCGGATGCGGATGACAGGCTTATGAGGATAATCCTCAGGGACATAAAAGAAAGGGGAAGGAACATAGAATCCGCCATCGAGCACTACAATGACACCGTAAAGCCGATGCATCTCCAGTTCATAGAGCCGAGCAAGCGCTACGCCGACATTATCATCCCTCTTGGAGGCCACAACAAAGTGGCGATAGATGTCATAGCCACTACCATAGACAGAGCCTTGCAAAAAGGGCTTTAAAGCACTCTTCCCCCCCATATGAGAAACCTCTCGGAAGACGACAAGGCCGGAATATATATCACCGTGATAGTTCATCTCGTGGTGATAATAATCATGCTTGTCTGCCAGATAGGAGCAGTCAGCAAAAAAACGGATTCTTTCCTGATTGATTTTTCCAAAACGGAAGAAAGCGAAAAAGAAAAGGAACTGCAAAGGCAAATGGAAGAAGACAACACATTCGATGAGGAGATTGGCAGAAGAATAGACGAAATGATAGCAGGAAAGGCGGATGCCTCCGTCTTCAGAAATCTCGCGACCGACCGCTCGGGGCTTAAAGACGACAGGGGCACTGATGCACGTTCCCTATATGAAGATGCAGAACGTCTTGCCGATGAATTGAAGAAAGGGGTGGAGATTCCGGAAGAGGACGATGAAGACTACGTCCCCGTCCCTGACAATAAGAGCTCCGAAACACCAAAGGACAAAGAGGTATATTCGGGACCGTCCGTGGTTTCCTACAACCTGGCAGGACGCAAGGCAAGCAGCCTGCCGATTCCGGCTTACCGCTGCTATGGAGGAGGAATGGTCGTGGTGCTGATAACGGTGGACAATGCCGGTAAAGTTACAAATGCGAAAGTTCAGGATGCAGGGTCCTCTGATGACAGATGCCTGAGGGATTTTGCAATAAGGGCCGCCAGAATGTCCAGATTTTCCAGCGACCCCAAAGCACCCGCCCGTCAGAGCGGCGATATTGTCTATCAGTTCATAGCCCAATAAGCTATTTGATTATTATCTCGTAAGGCATACGGGCATAATTGTGGTCCGACGTCTCCCATGACCAGTCCTTGAACGCAGAAGTCAGAGAACTGAAAGGCGTGCCCGCCAATACATCTCCGTCCGGATTTATCCCCTGCCCCACAGCTGCCATTATGGTTTCGAACCAGGACATGGGCCTCGGATAGGAATCGACGGTCCATTGCGAAAGGTCCGGTTCACCGGCACTTACAGCGGCATACTGTACGGCATCCTCCAATGTTCCTATGGAATCTACCAATCGGAGTGAAAGAGCATCGGCACCCGTCCAGACCCTGCCCTGGGCCACAGAATCCACATATTCGGCATCAAGTGCCCTGCCTACGGCCACATTGGCCACAAATCTGTCATAGATATCTTCTATGGAACGCTGCATATAGGCTACTTCATCACTGTCAAGCGGTCTCGTGAGCGAATACATGGAACTGTGCTTGCTTGACCCTACGGTGGTGACGCCGACATGAAGAATATCCGATGCGGTCTTGCTGAAATCCGGGATCATGCTGAAACAGCCTATGGATCCGGTAAGAGTGACTCTGTCAGTGAAAATCTGATCGCAACTGTTTGAAATCCAATAACCTCCCGATGCAGCATAGTTTCCGTAAGATGCTATTACGGGTTTGTCCGCCCTGAGAAGGTCTATCTCGCTTCTTATCTTGTCCGCAGCCAGCACGCTTCCTCCGGGTGAAGCGACCCTCAGTACGACGGCTTTTACAGAATCGTCCTTGCGCAATGCGGCAAGAATGCGGGCGAAAGTGTCACCGGGGACGTTGTCATAACCTTCACCTTCTACAATGTTGCCGTTTGCATAGACCACCGCAATTCTTTTTTTTGATGAAAGATTACCGTTGCCGTTCACAGCGGCATAGTCGGAAAAAGAAATCATGCTGACGTCGGAAAAGTCTTCCTTCAGAGCCTGAACGGCAATCTGTTCCCTGAGTTCGTCCTTTGTCAGAAGACCGTCCACAAGACTGTTCTCAAGCATGTCGGCCGCATTGTTGAGCACAAGCCCGTCCACCATTGCACTTAAAGCCTCCGGAGTGAGCTCGCGGCTGTCGGCCACGTCGGAAGCGACAGTGCTCCAAATGGAAGCTACCATTTCCCTGTTCTGCTCCAGATTTTCGGCACTCGGAGAGTTACGCACATACATCTCACCGGCGGATTTGTACTTTCCGTGCCTTATAAGCTGCACATTGACCCCAAGCTTGTCCAAGAGGTCTTTGAGAAAGAACATTTGGGCACCTACTCCCGTAATCATCGGGGTCGCTCCAGTATTTGTGGACATGTAAATCTTGTCGGCAACGCTCGCCAGATAATAGGAAGCAGTAGTCGGCTGTTCGATATATGATATGACCGCTTTACCGCTTTTCCTGAAGTTGGCAAGCGCGGTTCTTAGCTCCTCCACATTCGCAAGATCAGCCGAAATCCCGTCAGGTTTAAGATAGATGAACTTCACGGACGGATCCGCGGCTGCATATTTTATGGCCTGCACGGCATTCCACATGCCTACAGGAACCACACGGGTGCCTCCGCTGAACGCTGACCGGATGTCTGCACCGGCCACCGGCTGCTCAACCAAAGCAATTTTAGACATATCCATTTTAAGAACTCCCTCGCGAGGCAATACGGGAGTGGAATTCATGGATAAGGCGGATGATGCGGAGCCTATGAAAAAGAGGAAAAAGACAACTCCTATTATGTTCATGACAAAAATGCCGCACATGACCGCCAAAGTGGTTTTGACGAAACTCTTCATATTACTTTAAAATAAATTGTTGTTCACTTCGCAAATAACTTGTCTGACGCTTCGTACAAAAATAGGCACAGTTTTACTATCTCACAATCAGTAACAAGAAAATCTTCGTTTTAAGCCGCGCAAGCTTCAGATAAGTGAGGAAATAGTGCTATCTTTGCGGAGGAATTTAGTGGACACCATATGCTCAGCTTTTCAAAACGCGGCATTGAAATGCCGTCATCGCCAATCAGAAAGCTCACCCCTCTGGCCAATGAGGCAGAGAAGAACGGAGTGAAACTATATCACCTGAACATCGGACAGCCGGATCTTCCGACTCCTCAAAAAGGTCTCGATGCCCTGAAAAAGATAGACAGGAAAATTCTTGAATACAGCCCAAGCCAGGGTTTTCTGAGCCTAAGGGAAAAGATGGCAGGATACTATGCCAAATACGACATCAATGTAAGCCCGGATGACATCATCATCACCACCGGCGGATCGGAAGCTGTCCTGTTCGCTTTTCTGGCATGTCTGAACCCGGGGGATGAAATCATAGTTCCTGAACCGGCATACGCAAACTACATGGCCTTCGCAGTTTCGGCAGGAGCGGTAATCAGGACCATCACTTCCACCATTGAAACAGGCTTCGCCCTTCCCCCTTCAGAGAAATTCGAAGCGATGATAGGCCCGAAGACCAAAGGCATCCTCATCTGCAATCCAAACAACCCTACAGGATACATCTACACGGCCGAGGAGATGGAAAACATCCGCAAAATAGTGTATGACCACAATCTGTTCCTTTTTTCGGACGAAGTGTACAGGGAATTCGACTTCAGCGGAGCGGAATATATCTCGACCATGCACCTCAAAGGGATAGAGGACAACGTCGTACTGATAGATTCCGTTTCCAAGAGATACTCGGAATGCGGCATAAGAATCGGTGCCATTGTGACCAGAAATGCCGAACTGAGGAAAATAATCATGAAATTCTGCCAGGCGAGGCTCAGTCCTCCCCTCATAGGCCAGATCGTCGCCGAAGCATCCATAGAAGGAACCGAGGACTATTCCAAGGCCGTATTTGAAGAATACCGCAGAAGAAGGGACTTCTTCATGAAAGAACTCAACGACATCCCCGGCGTTTATTCTCCAATCCCAGGCGGAGCGTTCTATACCGTAGCGGCCCTGCCCGTCGATGATGCGGAGGATTTCTGCAAATGGTGTCTTTCAGACTTCGTCTACAATGACGGGACGGAACTGGGATGCGGCAAAGACGGGAAACCGTACGTCGGTGAATCCGTCATGATGGCTCCGGCAGACGGTTTCTACTCCACTCCGGGCTGCGGGAAAAATCAGGTCAGACTGGCTTACGTACTGAACATAAAAGACCTCGGACGCTCCCTGCTTGTTCTCAGGAAAGCACTCGAGGCCTACAATTCACGTTAAAAACTCTTCGTCCTAAATAATTTGCGGACTCTTTCCGCTTCCGGAAGACTGCGGACGGACCACCGCCGGAGCAGACAGAGCTGCCTTCACATCCTGATCCGTGGCAAGATAAAGCTTGTAGAAAGCGTTGTCTCCAAGTTTTGAATATCGACCTATCAGGGCTCTCAACTGAGGGACAAGATAGGGCGCCGTTTTGTCCCATTCGCTTCCCGAAGAAGGACGAAGCCCGTCCCTCGAGTAGGCAAAGGCCTTGAAGTCTTCCGCTATGTTGATGGAACTCAGGAATTTTTCCAGCGTGCCGAAATCATCTATTCCGCTCAGACGCCCCTTGTACCTGTCAAAGACAGAAGACGCATAACGCATTGCCGTAGCCTTCCTGTTGCAGTCCTGATAGAATTTCGTAGCTCTGGTTGTGTCCACCGGTACGAACAAATCGGGTATAATTCCTCCGCCTCCGTAGACCGTACGTCCTCCGACGGTTTTATATGCCGCCGTACTGTCAACCTTTATGCTGTCCTCCGCAAACATCTCTCCGTCCGAATAACGCCTGTATATGTCGTAGCCGTAGTCAGCGGTATAAGGCTTCTGTATGCATCTGCCGGAAGGCGTGTAGAAGCGCGCCACGGTGATTCTGAGGCCGGAGCCGTCGGAAAAATACAGAGGCTCCTGCACGAGTCCTTTCCCGAACGAGCGTCTCCCCACGATGACTCCCCTGTCGTTGTCCTGGATGGCCCCGGCGAAAATCTCACTTGAAGAAGCCGTGGACTCGTTTATGAGGACCACCACCGGAATATCCTTAAGAATCCCCTTTCCTGTAGCCGTATAGTTTTCCTTCTTTCTGTGCAGGCCCTGCAGATATACGATTTCGTCACCTTTCCCAAGAAACATGTCACAAAGCAGCAATGCCTGGTCGAAGTATCCCCCCGTATTGTCCCGCAGGTCAAAGATGAGTTTCTTCATGCCTTCTCCGCTCAGCTTCACGGCAGCATCCGACATCTCGGCATAGGTGTTTCTGGAAAATTTCGCAAGACGGATATACCCTGTAGTGTCGTCTATCATGAAAGCGGCATCTATGCAGTGGACGGGTATCTTACCCCTGGTTATCTCAAAAGGAATCAGTTCACCGTCTCTGTTCACGGTAAGTTTCACCTTGGTCCCGGACGGGCCTTTCATCCTGCGGACCATGCTGTCCTGAGGGAATCTGACTCCGGCTATGGTCGAATCATCTATGCTGATGAGACGGTCGCCCTGCTTCAGCCCCACCTTTTCCGACGGTCCTCCCGGAATAACCTCCAGAACGACGGCCGTATCGTTGGGGACATTGAACTGTATGCCGATTCCGTCGAAGTTGCCGGCAAGTTCCTCATCGCTCGCCTGGCGTTCCTGAGGAGGAAGATAGACGGAATGAGGGTCGAGCTGAGCCAATGCTGCGGTGACCGCGGCGTCTGTAAGCTTGCCCACATTGACCGTATCCACATAATTGTCCTGCACTTCCTTCAAAATGACATTCAGCTTCTGCCAATTGTCATAGGATACCTTTCTGCCTTTGCCTCCGGTGGCCTTGCCCACGGTGACGGCAAGAAGGACTCCCAGAATGACTCCGAGCAATGCGGCCAGATATACGCTTCTGTCCTTAGATTCCATCTCAATCCAACTTTTCCACTTCAACCCCGGCCCTGCGCAGGAGATCCACTCCGTCCGTGAGCCTGTATTCGTCTTTATAGACCACTCTTTTGATTCCCGCCTGTATTATGAGCTTGGCGCATTCGATACAGGGCGAGTCCGTAATGTATAGGGTAGATCCCTCGCTGCTGTTTCCGGACTTCGCTACTTTGGTTATGGCATTCGCCTCCGCATGAAGAACATAAGGCTTTGTTATCCCGTTCCCGTCTTCGCATACGTTTTCAAATCCGGAAGGAGTGCCGTTGTACCCGTCCGAAATAATCATGTTGTCCTTCACAAGCAAAGCTCCTACCTGCCGTCTCTTGCAGTAGGAGTTCTTTGCCCATATGGCAGCCATTTCTATGTAACTTTTGTCAAATTTGCTCATTGCGGATTAATTGCGCTGATACAGATATCTCTTTATGCTGCGCTTCGGTGTCCTTTCAAAATCCTCGGGCATAAACTCGATTTTCTTGATCTTGGCATAATTCGGAATTTCCTTGTTGATTTCAGGAAGAGATGCTTCAAGTCTCTTTTCGAGATCCTGTCTCGAGAGCCCGTCCAGTTCTCCCTGATGATAGTCCGGATAGACGAGAGCTATGAGATTGCCGTGGTCTTCAATCACAAGGGAATCGACCACATAGGAGACATTGTTTATGACAGCTTCAAGCTCTTCGGGATAGATGTTCTGTCCGGAAGGACCGAGTATCATGCACTTGGAACGGCCGCGGAGATAGAGGTAACCGTCCTTGTCCATTACTCCCATGTCGCCCGTATTGAACCAGCCGTCATCAGTGAACACAGCCTTGGTGGCATCCTCATTCTTATAATAGCCGAGGAACACGTTTGCTCCGCGGACATAGACTTCTCCGGGCACGTTTTCGGGATCTTTGGAATCTATCTTTATTTCCATGTTGGGAGCTGCTTTTCCACATGAATTCAACTTTGTCTGATTCCAGTGCGCATAAGCTATTATGGGGGCGCATTCCGTCATGCCGTATCCTACGGTGTACGGGAAACCGATGGAATGGAAAAACTCCTCGACTTCGGGGTTGAAAGCAGCTCCGCCCAGAATCACTTCTTCGAAATTTCCGCCGAACGTGTTGACCAGTTCGGTGCAGAATCTCTTCTGCACAATCTTGTCAAGGACAGGAAGCTTGAAGAAGATTTTGTTTCTGTCGATTATGGGTTTCAGCTTGGACTTGTAGATCTTTTCGATAATGAGAGGGACCGCTATGATGATGCCGGGGTGAATCTCCGCAAACGCCTGCATTATGACCTTCGGACTCGGGACTCTGGTGAGGAAATGGACATGGGCTCCGATGGTCATCTCGAAAAGGAATTCGAACATCATTCCGTACATGTGGGCGGAGGGCAGCATGGACACCACCTCCGAAGTCGGTCCCATCTGAGGCTCGACCGAACAAGCGAACTGAACATTGGAAACCAGGGCCCGATAAGGAATCATCACTCCCTTTGAGAAACCGGAAGTACCGGAAGTGTAGTTAATCATGGCCAGTTCTTCCGGACCGTCTTCATAATAGTTCAGGTCCGTTTTCTCGAAATTGTTCGGATAGCGCTTTCCGAAGCTCTCGTTGAGATGCTCCCTGACATTTGAGAGCTCCTCCGTCTTGGCATAAAGGAACTTGAAGGTATTTATCTGGACGATTACGGAAAGATTGGGCATCTCCTCCGGATTGAGACCTTCGTAGACTACGTCATCCACAAACAACACTTTTGCATCCGAATGGTTGACAAGATAATGGACGTTCCCCGGCTTGAATTCATGAAGAATGGGCACAGCCACGGCACCATAGGTGATTGCAGCAAGGAAACTCACCCCCCAGTTGGCCTGGTTTCTCGAACAAATGGCCACTTTGTCACCCTTCTGCAGACCGCACTGCTCGAAAGCTATGTGCAGTTTGGCGATACGCCTTGCCACGTCCCTGTAGAACAGGGTAATGCCCTGATAATTGGACAGAGCCGCCCTGTCCCAGTTTTCCTGGAAACTTTTTTTGAAAGTTTTGTTTAAAGATGTGAATTCCATAATTTTCTGATTAAAGTTTGACTCTCCGTCTCTTGCCGTCGAAGCAGGTGACGAACACATTGCCGTCCTCTATGACAATCTGACTGTCGGGACGTATCATTTTACTACCGGAGAACCGTACCACAGGCTCTCCTCCCATGAAATCATAAAAAAGAAGCTGGACGGATGTTCTGACCGCCCAATATTTCCTGCCGTTCACTGTCGTCAGCTCCGGAAGGGACTTGACGGTATCCTCGCTGTCAATCCCTTTCCAACCGTCCTTGACTCTGCCGTGAAGGTCATACATGCCCACGGTATTGTCGGAATGCAGCACAAGAACCGTATAACCTTTCGCTCCCGTGAAATCAAACGCTGCCGGCCCGAGAACCACATCCTTTCCCAGCTCGACCGGGAAAGGCTTTACAAACCTTCCGAGCCTGTCCAGCAGATAAAGCTTCGACCCCGAGGCGAAAAGAAACTGAAGTTTGCCGTTGTTATAATAGTCTATGGTCTCGACCCTTCCGCAAAGTTTCCCTTTGAAAGGAATGGCCCACAGCCCTTTGCCGTTCTCGTCCTTCAGACTTATGCTTCCGTTGGCCGCCTGGCCGAGGCTGTTTTTCTTGCCTGTCCCGGAATTGGTAACTTCAAAAGGCCCTGACGGAACATAAACTACAGTATCCTTGATTGCCGTCGCAGGAGCTTTCCTGTCAGGTGCGACATTTGCTCTTATCAGCCGGAAATCCACTTCCGAACCCTTCACGGTCAGCAGAGCGGCTTCATCAGTGACACCGGCAAGAGTCTTCTTAAGATTCATGGCCAAAGCCGGCCGGAAGATTGCATCCAGCATGGAAGGCATAAGCGAGATTGAGTAATAGGCATTGAGGTTCACTTCTTTGCCGGGGACGTCCAAACCTATGGCGGAAAGATTCACCTTCAGCTTGTCCCCCGTATCCAAAGACAGCGCCCGGGCCGAACCGAAAACAAGCCAGCCGTCACGATATCGGGCATAGCTGTCATCCACCTTGAAGAAATCCCCGAACAAAGCTCCGGCAAATCCGCCGTATGCGTTCGGATAAGGTTCGGCACAATCCTTCAACCCCTTGCGGCCGCTGCCCCTTAGAATCACCTCGGCATTCTCCTTTCCTGGCCTGATGTACAAAAGCGGCCTCAAAGTGTCTCCGTCTGGGATTACAGCCTTGACTACCTCCTTTATGTCCAAGGATGAAGCCCATGACGAAGGTTTAATCCCGGCATCCTTTTCAAGCATTCCGCAAGCCTGGCTGTATTTTTCCAGTTTTCCGTCGGCATCGAGACAGAAGCGGTAAGCCTCCGAATAGGAAGCCACATCGGCAAATGACATGGACAATGCGAACAAAGCGGAAGCCGGAACTGCGGAAGCGAAGCGCTGTTCTCCGGCGGCCGTCTTCTTGAGCACATTTATGTAAGCTCCCTGGTCCTTTTCGTCGGCCACCGACAGTCCGTCAAGAAAATATGACTTCTGTCCGTCCCTGCTGAACGAAAAGGCCGTCCAGTCGGCCACTTTCGAGAAAAAGGAACCGTATGAGGAATACGGACGCAGAAGGTCAGACGCCAACAGCTTGGAAATGTAGTCGTGTGAAACGAACAG
>CAYWPV010000062.1:0-11305 GCA_964460265.1 uncultured Muribaculaceae bacterium
GGGACATGCTTTGTGCAGCCCTTCCAGCGATTGATAGACTATTTCAATGGGAGTCGTGACACCTTCGGGGCGGAGCATCTCCACCATTTTTTCTGAGATTTCCTCAGGCGTGAACGGTGCATAAATCTCCTTCACGTAGTTCGTCATCTCTGCGGCGGGCTTGTCCTTCTGGGCTGCGCATTTCGCGTAGACAGCTGCTATCATATCCCATGAGCCTCTTTCTATGTGAAGTTCTATTGCAGCTCTGAAGGCTATGAATTCCTCCATCTTGGACATGTCGATTCCGTAATAGTCCGGATAACGCACCTGCGGGCAGGAGCTTACGAGAACCATTTTTTTCGGGTGCAGCCTGTCAAGTATCTTGAGTATGCTTTCTTTGAGGGTAGTGCCGCGGACGATGGAATCATCGATTACCACCAGGTTGTCTTCATATGGGACAATGGAACCGTAGGTTATGTCGTAGACATGAGCTGCCAAGTCATTTCTCGAATTGCTCTCGGTTATGAAAGTCCTGAGCTTGATGTCCTTTATCGCAACCTTTTCACTGCGGACTACATCCTTCAGAATGTTCCTGAGCTCCTCCCTGTCCGGAACATGATCATGCACGAGGTCGTATATTTCGTTGACTTTCTGCTCGTTCATCTTCTTTTTGAAGCCGTCTATCATGCCGTAGAAGGCCACTTCCGCCGTGTTGGGGATGAAGCTGAAGACAGTATGCTTGAGGTCTCCGCCGACTGCCTTTGAGATAGGCTCGGTGAGCTGCTCGCCCAAGGCTTTGCGTTCTTTGTAGATGTCCCTGTCCGAACCTCGGCTGAAATAGACCCTTTCGAAAGAGCAGGCTTTGTACTCTTTCGGCTCCAGAATGGAAGTCAGTTTGACTTCTCCGTTTTTATGCATCGTGAGAGCCTGGCCGGGGCCGAGCTCGTGGATCTGATCGGTTTCAAGCTCGAATGTGGTCTGTATGACCGGCCGTTCCGAAGCGACGACGAGAATCTCGTCGTTCTCATACCAGAAACCGGGACGTATTCCCCACGGGTCTCTCATCGCGAACATTTCTCCGCTTCCCGTGAAACCGCAGAGCATGTACCCGCCGTCAAATTTGGTGGTCGATGTCCGCAGGACGTTGCAGATGTCTATGTTGTCCTCGATGTATCGGGTTATGTCCATCTCCTCCAGACCCTTTTCCTTTGCCTGTACGAAAAGCCTTTCGCTTTCTCTGTCCAGCCTGTGCCCGAGGAGTTCGAGCATGATGTAGGTGTCATTGTAGATTCTGGGGTGCTGCCCTTTGGATACGATGTCCGCGAAAACATCATCCACGTTGGTAAGGTTGAAGTTGCCGCAGATGCACAGGTTCTTGGCTCTCCAGTTGTTTCTCCTCATGAAAGGGTGAACGTGGGCAAGTCCGCTTTTCCCGGTTGTGGAGTAACGCAGATGCCCCATGTAGATTTCCCCTGCGTAGGGCAGGTTCAGTTCGGCCCATTCGGCGTTTTCAAGCTTGTCCTGCGGAACACCTTCGAAGTTTTTGTGTACGTTGGTGAAGATTTCCGCAATGGCACCGCTCCCAAGTGCTCTCTCCCTGAACATGTATTCTTCTCCCGGAAGGGCGTTCATCTTGTTGCAGGCCAAACCGGCACCTTCCTGTCCTCTGTTGTGCTGTTTCTCCATGAGCAGATACAGCTTGTTGAGGCCGTACATCCAAGTGCCGTATTTCCCTTGGTAGTACTTCAGCGGTTTTTTCAGTCGGATCATCGCGACTCCGCATTCATGCTTTAGAGGTTCCATGAGTATTGAAAAAAATGAGCCGCAAGTTAGAAAATGATATTTAATTTACCAAATGGCAGGAAAGCCTGCTTTTCAGAATCCTGCCGTCGCATATCACGGCGCGGATGTCGGCGGTTGAAGCGGAGTACACCCAGTTTGAAATCAGATTGTGGCAGGGGGACATGTCGGCACTTCTCATGTCCGCCAGTATGCAGTCGGCGGCCTTGCCCTCGGCAATCACGCCTCCGTCTATCCCGAAGGCTTCGGCACCGTTGCGGCAGGCCCATTTCAGGACTTCGCCGGCAGGGAGCAGAGACGGATCTCCGAAGTTATCCAGGCTTTCTCCTTCCCCTTCTCCCACGGCTTTCGCGAGCAGAGACGCGAACTTCATCTCCTCCCTCATGTCCAGGTTGTTGTTGGAAGAACATCCGTCAGTGCCCAGAGTTATTCTTGCTCCGGAACGGATAGCCTTTTCATAGGGAAATCTTCCGCTTCCGAGCTTCATGTTGGAACAGGGACAGTGGCTTACGGTCACGCCTCTTTTTGCGAGGATGTCCCACTCCTCCTCGTCCACATGGACGCAGTGCGCTGCGATGACATCGGGCCCCAGCAGGCCTGTCGAGTCGAGATACCTTACAGGGGTGGTACCGTGTTCTTTTATGCAGTCTCTCACTTCAGTTATGGTTTCCGACACATGGATATGGATTTTCAGCCCGTATCTGCGGGCCCATTCCGCGCTGCGTATGAGCTTTTCCTTACCGACGGTATATATTGAATGAGGTGCGATCGCCAGCTGGATTCTGCCTCCGCTTGGGTCTTTCCAGTTTTCCACGAAACTGCGTTTCTCTTCTTCCACGGCTTTTGAATGGTTATCCATGACGGTTATTCCGATGCAGGCCCTCATGCCGGATTCATCCGCCGCCTT
Source organism: uncultured Muribaculaceae bacterium (assembly GCA_964460265.1). GTDB lineage: Bacteria > Bacteroidota > Bacteroidia > Bacteroidales > UBA932 > Cryptobacteroides. The sequence goes on from CAYWPV010000062.1 coordinate 2,687, forward strand.
TATTGTCCGTTCAATCCCGAAGTACATGTCATTGAAGAAAACGCTTCCTCCGTTTATCATCTCTTTTACGGCAATCCTGCTGCCTTTCTCTATGTCGTCATCGGTAAGTTTGTCCTCGTAAGGCCAGATGTATTCGCTGAGCCATTCCTGCAGCGGCATGTCATCGGCATATCCCCTGAGCAGAGTCATGGCGGCATGGTTGTGGGTGTTGTAGAAAGCAGGCAGGATTGCCGCGCCCTCCGCATCCAGGACTGTTTCCGCTTCTGCGGAATCGGGCGCGTCCATGTTCTGGAACTTTCCGTCCCGGATCAGGACGTTTCTGTTCCGTCCGTCGAAAAATACATTTTTCAGAAGTATGTCTTTTCTTTCTTTTTTCATATGCTGTCAATTTTAAACAAATAATAGCCGATAGTTTTCTACAGGTATCCGTAAGCTTTTCCGTTTCTGATTACGAACAGGGCCGAGAGGCTCAATGCCACGGTTTCAGCCACTATGATCGAGTACCAGATGCTATCAATGCCGAAGATGCACGGCAGCAGCATCACCGTCGCCGTCTCGCATATCAGAGTCCTGAAGAAGGATATGGCCGCGGAAATCACTCCGTTGCTCAATGCCGTAAACATAGAGGACGCATAGATGTTGAATCCGCAGAAAAGGAATGAAATGCTGTAGATGCGGAACGCATGTTCGGTGAGTCTTTCCAGTCCGACGTCGTATCCCACGAACAGCCTGGACAACGGGCCGGCAAGAATCTGTGAGACAGCTACCATGAGCACCGCTCCGGCGGTGACTAGGCGAAGGCTTCTTCTGAACACGTTTTTCTGTTCTTTGTAGTTCTGCGCACCGTAATTGTACCCTGTCACGGGCGCGACTCCCAGCGAATAGCCCATGAAAATCGCCACGAAGATGAACGTTATGTATGCGATGGTCCCGTAGGCGGCCACCCCGTCCTCTCCTATATATCTCATCAGCTGGAAGTTGTATGCCATGCTCACCACGGACGCAGATACGTTGGACAGCAGTTCGGACGAACCGTTTATCGAGGCTTCTCCAAGGAATTTCAGCTGTCCGGCAGGTTTTCCTATCCTTAGAGCCGTCCCGTTGCCTTTCTTCAGGAAGAACACAAGCGGGATTCCTCCGCCCAGACATTGGCTGATGACGGTGGCGATGGCCGCTCCGTCGAGCCCCATCCCCAGTGCTCCTACGAGGATGGCATCTCCGATGATGTTTGAAAAGCCTGCGGCAAGAGTGACATGGAAGCCCAGTCCGGGACGTTCGGCCGCTATCATGAACGGTTGGAAAAGATACTGCAGAACCATCGCCGGCAGTGAAGCGAGCAGATAGCGTGCATATTTTACACACCAGTCCACCATGTCGGGGGAAGCTCCGAGGAGGATGCTGATTTTCCTGACGAAGATAAACCCGAGGAGGGACAGGCCAACCGCAATCGCGATTGCCGAATATACCAGCATGGAGAATACTTCGTTCGCTTTTTTCTCTTCCCTTTGCCCGAGCAGCCGTGCCACGATGGCTGTACCTCCTGTTCCGAACATGAACCCCACGCAGGAGAGTATCATCAGGAACGGATATATCAGATTAAGTGCGGCGAACGAAATCTTGCCCGCATAATTGGAAACGAAAAAACCGTCCACTATGCTGTAAGTGGACATGAAAATCATCATCCCGACCGTCGGAAGAGTGAATCTAATCAGTTTGCCGTAGGTGAAATGGTCAGAAAGCCTTATCTCCATAAACTATGTCTATCTGTTGAATCCTTTCGCTGACAGGAATTCCCAGATGCGGTCGAGATAGGTATAGCTTCCCGTTCCGGGACTTGCCGTGCGCTGGAAACAATGAGGCCTGAGGGCGAGAGTGTGAAGTTCGCTCTGGATGCCCATGGCGCGCAACTTCTCCCATGCCTTGACAGAATTCATGGCTGCCCATGAGTCGGCGTCTCCATGGATGAAAAGCATGGGTGCGGTGTCAAGGTCGAAACTGAACTCCGGTGCCAGTACCGCGCTGTCATCGTTCCCTCCGGTGGAGTTGCCGTTTTCGAGACCGTCCGTGAGGGCGTATGCCGGATAGATTCCTATTCCCCACTGGACATTGCATGGCAGATTGTCCAGCTCATCGATTGCCAGATATGATTGATGCCTGGAGGAGGTGGTTCCCATGAGCGTCAGGTGGCCTCCTGCCGAACATCCCATGATGCCTATCCGGTCCGGATCCAGCCCTCTGGATTCCGCTTCGGAGCGGACTATGCGTATGGCTCTCTGGAGGTCTTCCCATGCGGTGGTATGTTTTGCGAGTCCTTCGGGCCTCGGAGTCCTGTATTTCATGGTGACCACCGTCATGCCTTTCTCGTTCAGATAGCGTCTTGCAGGTGCGGCTTCGTAGCCGTCAGGGTCGTTGCGGAGATATGCGCCCCCGGAATAGATGATCTGTATGGCTTGGGTCTTGAGGGTCTTTGGGATGTGCCACTCAATGTACGGCTCGCACTGATTTTCCTGCAGGTCCGGAGTTTTGCCCTCCGGCCAGATGTTTTCCTTTACGTATTCTCCTCTGGCATTGTCGTCAGGATAACGGTCCATAAGCGGAATTTCTTTGCCGACCTCGCCGAGAAACCCCATCTGGCGCATGAATTCGATGCCTCTCTCGAACCCGAACATTCCATGCCCTTTGTCCGCATACAGATGAAGCTCCGCCGGTATGCCCATTCTGCGCAGCTGCCTGTATATGAGCGTGGAGCCGTTGGGCGAGTATTGGTCATTGCCGCCGTGGTGGAAACTTACCGGGCAGGTCTTGGAGTCGAATTTGAACACCTCGCTAATCTTCACGTCCGGTCCGTACCCTTGCCTGGCGGACGGTGTCCCGCTGTCTCCGTCTGTCGTCACGTATGCCGGAGCATGGGCTATTGCCCAGTTGATGTGGCAGGAAATGTCGTCCAGCTCATCTACCTTGTCGTACGCGGGGGTCTGCGAGCTTGTGGCCAGCAGCAGGGCAAGATGCGAGCCTGCGGACATGCCGACCACTCCTATCTTTTCCGGATCGAATCCTCTCTTTTCGGCTTCGCTGCGTACCATCCGCACTCCGCGCTGTCCGTCTTCCCATGCGCTCTGATATACCGGAAGTCCTACGGGTCTCGGTGTTCTGTAAACGAGATTGACGCATTGCACACCTTCCCCGGTCAGTCTTTCGCTCCAATATTTTATGTATTCAACATCGCAGCAGCTGTTGTATGCCCCTCCGGAGAGCAGAATCATGCATGAGCCGTTCTTCACGCTTGCATCCGGCGCATCGAACCATTCCAGATAGGCTGTGCGGTGTGCTGCCGGGTCGAATCCTGGCTTTCGTGATTCGTCCGTCATTGCGGCGATTTGTCCGTCCTGAGGATGAGGCATCTTTCCTTCCGGCCAGATTGTCTCCCTTTCCCGTCCCATCGCGGCGAATGAGTTCAGGATAATGGCGATTGCGATAAGTTTCTTTGTCATGGTTATGGGTTATGATTTCATCTCTGCAATTTATGAATTCCGGAGGGAAAACGCAACATGGTCGGTTAAAGTGGCCGGTTCAGGAATCTCCGGTATCAGCCCGATTTCTGGTCGGACGATTTGTGCGGTAAGCGGCGGCTTTTCATTTTATCGCATAGGGGCTCCCATAAATATCTTTTTCAAATTGCAAAACTTGAAATAATTCAAAACAGGGATATATTTGCAAAGTCTATGGAATCCGATGAAAATTAACGATCTTAAGGAACTGAGGACCGTGAAGAAGAATTTCACGGCGGCACCTGCGGCAGCGGAAAAGGCCGTGTCGCGGAAGGAGCATGCGCGCAAGGCATCCGACGGACATGCCGTGAAGGAGGCGGCGAAGAAGCCTTGCGGGCCGTCATTTGTCAGAGGGCAGAAAGTCAGGATGATGGATTCCAATGACATCGCGGTGGTCGTGTCGGTCGGAGACAAGGGCTGTGAGCTCGAGTTGGACGGACTTGTCTTCAAGGCCGGTTTCGGAGAGTTCCTTCCGGTCAATTACATGGAAGATCACGAACTGCGCGCTTCCGTGCCGGAGAAGAAAACCGCTGTCAAAGACGCTCCGGCGCGGCAGAAGTATGTCGGGGATCTGCAGGTGGACCTTCATCTGGAAAAGATTCCCGGGGGAGATTCGGTGCCGGAATGGGCTGCCCTTGATTTTCAGCTGGACTTCTTCAGGCGGATTCTCCGTTCGAACCTGAAGCACAGAGGCCGCCATATGGATTTCATCCATGGAGTAGGCGACGGGGTTCTTTCCGCTGCCGTCCGTAAGGAGCTTGATGAGGTGTTTGCGCAGTATTGTGTGTGGACGCCCGGTCCCGAAGGTGTGACCAGAGTTACGATACGTTAGAGCTTCGCCTGTTTTAGGTTTATAGGTCAGCCGTCTGCATGTCAAACGCTATCTCCGAAAATTTTAATTACTTTTTGGCTTAATGGTAAACAAAGAACGAAAATTTTAGTATGTTTGCTAAACAGTCATCGGCATCCGGTTGCTTATGTGTTTTTCAACCGTACATGTGTCATGACTTGCAGAGCAAAGGTTAGTACGTAGTACATAGTTTATCATTAATGCTTATGAAACATTTTGTTTTAGTAGGCCTAGCTTTATCGGTGCTAGGCGGGGCGGTCGTCGCTTCCTGCGGGAAGGACAGTCTCAAGGAACTGGAGTTCGCCCCCTCTGTGGAACTCTCGGAGTCTTATGACATTACGGATGGTCAGACGGTTAAAATTCCGTTCCAGGTGCAGCATGCTTCAGGAAAGGAACTTGAATATACGGTCAGCAGCACGGATCCTCTTTACGAGACCGGTCTTCAGATAGATTCGGCGTCCTATGCCGGCAACGTCATAGTTTCCGCTCCGGAGTTCGTTCTTTCCGATTCCAAGTTCGAAGTCTCTCTTTCCGTCAAGGGAACGGGAAGTGATACGAGGATTGCGGAGACATCGTACAAGTTCGAGGCGTCCGCTTCTTCCAAACTTCAGATCTTCACCGAGAGCGCCAACTCGTTTATCGTCAAGCCTGGTGCTCTCGCCCGTATCAATGTCGTGAAACCTGTGTCCGATGATGCGCTGACTTTTGACGGTACATCGCTGATATGGCAGGATGCGGCCGGCCTTACCGACTCCATATTCGTGGATTCGCAGTACCTGTATGCCAAGTTCAAGGACGGAGTTTCCGGCAATGCCGTCATTGCGGCTACCGAAAAAAACGCTGTCGTGTGGAGCTGGGACTTCTGGGTGACCGACTTTGATCCGGATCAGAACACGATGTCCTGGACCTATGCGAGCGGCGATACCGAGACTACCTATGTGTTCATGGACAGAAACCTCGGTGCTCTCACGAATAAAAGCGGCACGGACGCTGCCCACGGCAACTTCTACCAGTGGGGCAGGAAGGATGCTTTCGCGGGGTCTGCCTTTGGCGACAGTCTGAAGACAATGTATGACATCTCCGGCAAAGAGGTGGAAAGAACTCTCACGGCAGTTGCAGAAGTTGACAATACCGAGACGGCCATAGCCAACCCGCTTACACACTATACGGGAGTCGGAGGCGGCAACTATTCATGGATTACTGTCAGATACTCTAATCTTGACCAGGCTTCCATCAAGGACTATTGGGGCGGAACGTCCAGAAAGAAGACAGAATACGATCCATGCCCTGCAGGCTGGAGAGTTCCCCCGATCGGAGCTTTCACTTTCTGGAACAGCAAATCTGTGGAATTTGCGAAGGCATACAAGGACGATTCTTCTACGGCCAATGACAACATGGTCGGTTGGAACGTCACCATTGACGGCAAGACCTTTTTCTGGCCGGACCAGGGCGAGTATTTCAATTATTACAACAATGGAGTCGGTACCACCTGGCCTTGCGGCAAAGTCTGGTCCGCTTCGGCTGATCCCGAAAACTTCAGGGGGTACTCATCATCTGTCTCACCGTCCAGCCATTCATATTGGATTGGGATGACGTTCGTGTATGAGCTCCCTGTCAGGTGCATCAAAGAATAGCCGGCCGCATCAGCTGCGATTTTTTACCAATAATATCAATTAGCATGAAAAAAGTACTTTTCACGCTGCTCAGCGTTTTTGTCATTGCCGCTTGCAGCAAATCTTCGGATGAGCCCAAGCCTTCACAGGGTGATCTTGCGGCAAGGTTCTCTTCGGAATCATTCTCCTGCGCTCCCGGAGAGCATCTGTCCCTTCCGTTCACCCTTTCCAACATTCAGGGTGCCGAGCTGTCGCTGTCTGCGACATCCTCCTCATCTGATGCCAAAGTAACCGTACAGGCTACTGCCGACTATCAGGACTGCTCCGTGGAGTTCGTCGCTCCGGAGTTTTCAGACGGTACTCCCGTAAAAGTGACCCTCACCGTGAGCGATCCTGCCAACAGCCGCAGGACAACAGCCGAGACCACCGTCAATGTGGCGGAGTCAAATCCTCTTACCGTGGCGCTGGCTTCCGATATCAGGTCGATGGCTGTCAGACCTTCAGGCACTTTCAGTCTGAATGTTGCCATAAGCGGCGCGACGTCCGGAGACATAAAGGGAGAGGTTTCTGATGTCACCGGCGGATGGACCGTGTCATTCGAGCCTGCTGAAGGCAACACGTCCGGCGTTGTCAAGGTGACGGCACCTTCTGCGGTTACCTCTTCTCTGTCCTTCACATTGACGGTGACCGATTCCCGCAACAGGTCTGCCAAACTGGATGTCACTCTCGCCATAGTGGAGTCCTCCACTACCGCCGATGCTGCGAACAGCTACATGGTGAGACCCGGCACGACCTTGACTATCAAAGGCGTGGAAGGAAACTCCACCGACGCGCTGGACTTCAACAACGCTTCTCTCGTGTGGCAGGACGATCCGGGCCTCATCAGATCCGTGTCGGGAAACGGTGACGACAAAGTCATCGTCGTGGTCGTCGCTCCCGGCAAGACCGGCAATGCGGTCATAGCTGCGAGGAAGAATACGACCATCGTGTGGAGCTGGCATGTGTGGGTTACCGAAGATGATCCTGCGGCCAATCCCATGGAATGGAGAGGAGAAAAAGGCACTTATCGGTTCCTGGACAGAAACCTCGGCGCCACTTCGGCCGCCAAGAATTCGGACAATGCCATCGGACTTCTGTACCAGTGGGGCAGAAAAGACCCGTTCACCGGAGGCGACGGTGTAGTGTCTGTGACGTCGGTCAAGATTTATGACATCGACGGCAATCAGATCTATATCGAGACTGAGGAAAGACCTGTATATGCCGATCATGTCACGGACAACCTGCGCGCTTCTATTGAACATCCCGATGTGTTCTATTGGGCACCGTCTTCTTCATGGCCGGTCGTCGACTGGCTTACGGATGAGGCTGCGCTTCAGAACAACGATCTCTGGGGCGGCGTTTCCGGACTGAAGACCAAGTATGATCCATGCCCGTCCGGCTGGAAGGTCCCGGAGTCCGGTGATCCGTGGGGATTCAGGAAGCTGTATAAGAAGGCGGGGTCTTTGAGGGATTCCGGCCCGTATGATCCCAGCTACCCTTGGTTCATAGAAAACTCCGAAGAGGAAAGCATCGGCTTCAGGTACAAGCCGGAAGGCTCCGATAAGGAGTGGTGGTTCCCTTTGAGCGGTAACAGAGATGCGAATTCCGGTGAAATAAGTTCGACAGGCGGAAGCGCCATCTACAATACCGCCAATGTGTCAAACACCACGGCTGTTCTGGAAATCTTCGCATTCGGCAATCCTGCCAGCGAGTCAGTCCTCAACAGGTCTTACGGTTCGGCTGTACGATGCATCAAAGAATAAGTTCAATCACACTCATCTCATATTTTAGATGAAAAAATTTTTTTCTGCACTTCTGGCAGCGGTCATCGCCATGGCCTCTGCCGAAGCGCAGACTGTTTTTGGAACAGTCTCCGAGGCCGGGAAGGATGCGTCCCTGCCGGGAGTTGCCATACTTAACGGTAAAGAACATTCTGTTACCGACATAGACGGACGTTATTCCATAAAGGCGGACATAGGAGATACCCTCCGGTTTTCCTGCATAGGAATGATTTCCGAGAATGTGGTGGTAAAGTCTCCCGGCCGTCTGGATGTTGCCATGAGACCGGATATAGAGATTCTCGGTGACGCGATTGTAGTTGCCTATGGCACCGCGAGAAAGGAGACGTTTACAGGCTCCGCTGAAGTAATCAAGGGAGACAAGCTTAAAGACAGGCCTGTTTCCGACATTACGGGGGCTCTGGACGGACAGGTTTCCGGCCTTGTCGCGACATCCGCTTCAGGTCAGCCCGGAAGCGGTGCGGGAATCGTCATCAGAGGGTTCGGCTCGATCAATGCCTCCAATTCTCCGCTCATAGTGGTGGACGGAGTCGCTTTCGACGGTAACCTCAACTCCATCAATGCCGATGACATAAAGAGCATTTCCGTTCTGAAGGATGCTTCCGCCGGTGCATTGTACGGTGCACGCGGTGCCAACGGCGTGATACTCATCACTACGGGGGCGGCCGACAACGGCGAGTCCCTTTCAGTCGGGTTCAAGGCAAAAGTAGGCGTGGTGTCGAGAGCCATCCCTTCATACAAGACCATGAACGCCCGCCAGTACATGGAAC
>CAYWPV010000063.1:0-11241 GCA_964460265.1 uncultured Muribaculaceae bacterium
GAACACAGGGAATCCCATCTTGTCCCCGTCACGCTTGCTCAGCTTTCCGTTTCCTACCGGTTTGAGAAGCAGAGACAGGTGGGCGAATCGCGGCATGGAGTCTTCCCATCCGAAAGCTTTGTAGAGCAGATAGTGGAGCGGAAGGGAGGGGAGCCACTCTTCGCCGCGGATGACCTCCGAAACTTCCATGAGGTGGTCGTCCACTATGTTCGCAAGGTGATATGTGGGCAGCTCGTCAGCTCTTTTCCAGAGCACTTTGTCGTCCAGGGTATCGGTGTTCACTTCGATGTGTCCGCGGATGAGGTCGTCCATCTCCACGTGCGTGTCCTCAGGCATCTTGAACCTTATCGTCCAGTCGTCCGTTTCCTTGAGCCTGCGTGCGGTCTCTTCTTCGGAAAGGGTGAGCGAATTCTTCAGCTCCTTGCGTGATATGTGGTTGTAGATGAACGTTTCTCCCGTAGCTTCCGCGGCGGCTCTTTTGGCGTCCAGCTCTTCCGCGGAGTCGAAGGCGTAGTATGCGCTGCCTTTTTCCACAAGGTATTCGGCATATTTCCGGTAGATGCCCTTCCTCTGCGACTGCCTGTAAGGTGCGTGGGGGTTGCGGTCCGAGGGCGTTTCAGCTATCTTTCCGTTCTCGTCCAGGCCTTCGTCGGGCGTGATGCCGCACCATCTGAGGGCTTCTATTATGTATTCTTCTGCTCCGGGAACAAAGCGGCGGGAGTCGGTGTCCTCTATCCTCAGGATAAAGTCTCCGCCGTTCTGTTTGGCATACAGGTAATTGTATAGGGCTGTCCTGACCCCTCCCATGTGCAGCGGTCCCGTCGGGGAGGGCGCGAATCTTACTCTTGTCTTTCTTTCCATGTCTGTTCTCCTCTTATCTGCTTCGTCAGTTTTCCTCGTTTCTGGTTCTGCGCACGCTGCGTCTTATGGCGGCGGTCTCTTCCAGCTCGGCTTTGCTCTGGCCCGGCTGCAGGATCAGCACCGGCTTGTTGTCGGCGGAGAAATGGAATTTTCTGACGTTGTCGGAACTGTTGAGGCCGATCTTGTTGATGTGTATGTCTTCTTCGGGCAGAATCACTTCTCCGTTCTCGACGGGGAGGGCGTCCGTGTATTTGAAATTCTTGGGAATGAGGATGAGTTTGCCGAGATCCGAGCCGGTGATGCCTATCAGGTTCATCTTGAAGCCTGTGGCTATGGCCGTGATGCGGATGCGGTCTCCGCAGTCGGGGTCGGTGTCGTAGATAATTCCTCTTTTTAGCTTGTTCACGTTGCCGGTATATTGGGCAATCATGTCGCTTATCTTGCTGAGGTCTTCCATGGTGAGACCTTTGTCGTTCTGTCCGGCGGTGATGTTGATCAGCAGGTTCTTGCAGCTCTTGAGATCGAAGTCGTTGAGCAGCGGGGATTCCATGGCCCCTTTGACGGCCTCTTCTATCCTGTTCCGTCCAGTCCCCGTGCCGCAGCCCATGAGCGCCATGCCGCTGTTTTTCATTATGGTCCTCACATCATTGAAGTCCACGTTTATGTAGCCGGAGGTAGTGATGATTTCGATTATGCCGCGCACGGCTGTCGCCAGCACTTCGTCGGCCCTCGGAAATGCCTGCTGTATCAGCTGGTTGCCGAAAAAGGCGTAGAGTTTCTCGTTGTTTATTATCAGGAGGCTGTCCACGTTCTTTTCCAGTTCGTGGACACCGTCGACTGCCTTGGACATGAAATCCTCGCCTTCATTGCGGAAGGGCAGGGTGACCACTGCTACGGTGAGTATGCCTCTGTCCTTGGCCATTTTGGCTATGACCGGAGAAGCTCCGGTGCCTGTTCCTCCTCCCATTCCTGCGGTGATGAAGAGCATCTGGGTACCGGTGTTCAGGATTTTCTCCGCGATTATGTCCTGGGATTCAAGCGCCGCGTTGCGTCCTTTCGTGGGGTCGGTGCCTGCGCCCAGCCCTTCTCCGAGCTGGATTTTTGTCGGGACGTTGCTTTTTAGCAGAGCCTGGGAATCGGTGTTGCAGACGATGAAGTTGCAGCCCTTGATTTTCTGGTTGTACATGTAAGTGACGGCGTTGCATCCTCCGCCGCCCACGCCTATGACTTTGATTATCGAATTTTCGTTTTCCCAGTCCGAGGCGACGAACTCGGGAGTGCTGTATTCTATCTTGTCCATCTGTCTCTACACGTTTTCGTTGTCAATGTCATTGTACATCTTGTTGACCTTTTCCATGACTTTCTGCCATGTCACTTTCAGTCCTCCGGACTTTTTGGGCTTTTTGGCTTTCGCCGCTTTCCCGCTATTCGCTGTCTTTCCGGATGGATTTGTGTTCCCCTCTTCCGTTCCGCCCAGCGGCAGCTGTCCGTCAGGCAGATCCTCTTCATTCGCGCCGGCAGAGTTTCCGTCAACCGCATTTCCTCCTTCCGCCGTCTGTCCGGAGACTTCCTCCTGCCCTTTCGTTCCGCTCTGTCTTTCGGCTTCGGTCTGTCCTTCGCTCTGTACCGTACCTTCATCATCGGATGCTTCCGCCGTACCGTTCCCTTCGGCTGCGAAACTGTCCGGTGCGGATTCCCTTTCTGCCGGATCTATGCAGTTGAGGTTTCTGTCGGCCTTGGCGCTCAGAATCATTCCGAGCGATGTCGCCGCCGCGGCAGTCCCTGCTTCCGGGCATCCCGAAATCGAGAAAAGGTGTCTGGGATAGCCGAGCCTTACATCGTAGCCGGAACATTCCTTTATGAACGACACCAGATTCGCCATTTCCGCACCGCCTCCGGTTATCACGATTCCGCTGCGCAGCGCGTCCGCGAGCCCGCTTTCCTGGATTTCATAGAGCATCGCGTCCACTATTTCCTTTTCCCTGCTCGTGATTAGTTCGGAGAGGTATTTGACGGGAATCTGTTTCGGTCCTGTCATTCCTTCCTCGCCTTCGATCTGCAATATCTTTTCGGAAAGCGTCTGAAGGCGGTCAGGCATGCAGGCTCCGTATGCGAGCTTTATGTTCTCCGCCAGGTCTTCGGAAATGGTGCATTCGTTCTTGATGTCCCTGGTCACGGCTTTCCCTCCGAACGGGATGCAGGCATAGTGCCTGAGCAGCTTGCCTTTGTAGATGGTTACGGAAGTGGCTCCTCCGCCGAAGTCGATGAGCGCGACTCCCGATTCCTTTTCGTCCCCGGTAAGTACGGCCTTGGCGAGAGAGTCCGGCGTAAAGACTTTCTTGGCTACCGCTATCTCTATGTTGTTGAATACCTTGTCTATCGCCTTTTCGGAACTTTTTTTGCCTATGAAGAGTTTGAAGTTGCCGGTGAACTCCCGGCTTACCATGCCGACAATCTCACTTTCCACTATCTGGAAATTGTCATCGCAGTCGAATGACTGGGCCACGGCCCCGTAGAGGGTCTCCTTGTCGAGGTCGATGTTGGGATAGTCGTCCTGGGCGATGCTTTTAAGCTCCTCGACTTCACTTTCCGTTATGCTGTCGTCCGGTACGGATCTGATCGCCTTGGCGCTGTTGTTCTCTTGGCGGACATCGCAGCGCGGCAGTCCTACGACGGCCTGCAGAATCTTGATGTTCAGTTCCTTTTCCGCGTCATCAATAAGTTTCTTTACAGGCTCCGACGCTTTTTTGGGATTGAATACCGCGCTGTTGCGGATTCCGTCCGAAGGCGTCTCCCTGTAGTACTGGATCTGGATGTCGTTCCCGTTTATTTTCGCAACCGTGAGCCTGATCTTGGACGAGCCGAGATCGATGGCCGCAATATATCGCTCTTCCATATTGAAACTATTTTTCCTTACATACGATTTGACCGTCAAATTTAACGTTTATTGTGGAATAGAATCCCTTTCCCTTGGCAGGTACGATGTATCTGTAATAATCTTCCATCCTTCCGAACTTGCTTTTGAGCCCTTCCGGTTTTCCGAAGATGAAGCGTTCCTTTCCTGAAACGGGGTAGAGGACCAGGTCGCCGTCACCTTCCACGCTTATCCGTCCTATCGCATTCTTCCATGTTTTGTCGTTCCTGATGCGGGCGGCTGTGTTCAGCATCCCTTCGAGCCACTTCCTTTCACCTTCTGTGGCGGGACGTCCCTTGAAGCCTTCGCTTACGTTGATGGGGATTGCCCCGTCCACGGTGACTATCTTGTCCGCATAGTTCTTGGAGACGGGGAAGATGAAGCCTTTTTCGTCCGAGTAGTAGGAGTGGAGACCGTTCCTGAAAAGTATGGCAGGCTTCCGCTGGCTTATCTCTATGTGGACGGTGCCGTCTTTGGTGGCGTATGCCTGACTTTCCAGCACCGCGCTTTTACCGTTCAGGCTTTTCTCTATCTTTCCGAGATCCACGCTGTCCAGTTCCTTGCCTACGGGATTGAGATTGTCCGCGGACAGGTAGGCCCTCACGTCGTCTCTGGTGACGAAGTCGAGCCTTGCACTGTCCAGGACCGCTATCTCCACGTCTTTGCACAGGACTCCCTTTCTCTGTTCCTTGCTGGCGGAACAGAGAATGTACAGCAGCATCGCGGTCAGGACCGCGGCCGCTGCGGCAAGAATTATGCGGACATGTATTCCGGTCATATCATGGCTGCTTCGCTTCAGCTTTCAGCATCTCCGTTATGGGTTCTATGAATCTGTCTATGTTTCCCGCCCCAAATGTGGCAAGCACATCGATTTTCTCGTGTTCCAGGCAGGACATGAGCTCATCTCTTCCGATCATCACCTTTTCGGGGGCGGTGACCTTGTCGAAAATGATCTTTGAGCTTACTCCCGGTATGGGCTCTTCTCTTGCCGGATATATGTCCAGCAGGATCAGTTTGTCCACTTTGCTCAATGCCTCCGCAAAACTGTCGGCGAAGTCCCTTGTCCTTGTGTACAGGTGGGGTTGGAAAACCGCCGTCAGCTTTCTGCCGGGGAATATCTCCCTTATGGAAGCAATCGCGGAGGAAAGCTCCTTCGGGTGGTGCGCATAATCGTCAATATACGAAATATTTCCTGAGTTGAAGTGGATGTCCAATCTTCTTCTCACGCCGGAGAAACTTTCCACGGCCTTCTTTACGGCTTCCGGTTTTGTTCCGTGCAGGAGGCACAGCGCTGCCGCCGCCACGCTGTTCTCCACGTTTATCCATCCCGGCACTCCCGGGCATATTCCGTCGACCCTTCCTCCCGGCCATACAAGGTCGAAAACAAAGCGGCCTCCTTCAGCGGGAGTTATGTTTTCGGCTCTGAAGTCTGCCTCCGGATCGTTGTAGTGATAGGTGAAAACCTTAGCCCCGGTACATTCCTCTCCGAGCGGCAGCCCTTTCTTGACAATCAGATGGCCGCTTACCTGCGAGGCGAAATCCCGGAATGCCTGACGGTAGTTCTCTATGTCACCGTATATGTCCAGATGGTCCGCGTCCATGGCGGTGATGACGGCGGTTTCGGGGTGGAGCTGAAGGAATGACCGGTCGTATTCGTCAGCTTCGGCCACCACCACGGGGGTATGGCTGACCAGCATGTTGGTGCCGTAGTTTTTGGAGATGCCTCCGAGAAAAGCGGTGCATCCTTCTCCGCTTTCGGTAAGTATGTGCGCCGCAAGAGTGCTCGTGGTTGTTTTGCCATGGGTCCCGGCCACTGCAAGGCAGGTCTGGTCTTTTGCGATTTCGCCCAGTGCCCTGGAACGTTTCAGGAGGCGGTATCCCTGTTCTTCGGCATAGACCAGTTCTCCGAAATCGGAAGGTATCGCGGGCGTGTATATTACGAGCGTGGATGCCTTGTCTTCCGGGATGAGGTCGGGGCGGTTTTCGTAATGGACGGGGATGCCTTCTTTTTCCAGCTGCGCGGTAAGTTCCGACGGGGTTTTGTCATAACCGCTTACATTTTTCCCCTTGAAGCGGAAATAGCGGGCCAAAGCACTCATCCCGATTCCGCCTATTCCTATGAAATATATGTTGTCGTACATTGTCAGTCTATCAGTTTATATGCTTCCACGGCTATGCTGAGCGCCGCGTCCGGCAGGGCGAGCTCCGCGATGTTCTTTTCCATGTCGGCTATTCTCCTGCTGTCTTTCAGGAGATACAGGGCAGTAGCCATGAGTTTTTCTTCGGCCTCGGAATCCTTGACGAGCAAGGCGGCTTTTTTCCTGACCAGAGCCATGGCATTATGGGTCTGGTGATCTTCGGCGACGTTGGGGGACGGGACGAAAATGGCGGCTTTGCGGGCTGCGCACAGTTCCGATACGGTGCTTGCTCCGGAGCGTGAAATCACTATGTCGGCGACATCATATGCCAGATCCATCCGTCCGATGAAGTCGAACCAGCGGATTCTTTTGAGCGCGTTTCCTCTTGTGCCTCCGGCTGCGGCATCCCGCATGAATGCGTCCACTCCTTCTTTGTAGTATCTGCCGCATTGCCAGATTATCTCCACATCTTCGCCTCCCAGGCAGCCGTCGCTTATCCACTTTTTCATGGCTTTGTTCAGCGTGCCGCTTCCGAGGCTTCCTCCGACTATGAAGATGTGTTTTTTTGAGCTGTCAAGGCCGTAGAATCTGATTCCTTCCGCTTTGCTTTCCGCAGTTGGAGGCACTATTTCCTTCCTTATGGGGTTTCCTGTCAGGACTATCTTGTCTGCGGGGAAAAACCTTTCCATTCCCTCGTAGGCCACGCATATCCTTCCGGCCTTTTTGCCGAGTACCTTGTTGGCGAGGCCCGCGTAGCTGTTCTGTTCCTGGATGAGAGTGGGAATCCCCATTTTCTGGGCTTCATAGAGCAGGGGAGCGCTGGCATAGCCTCCCACTCCTATGGCGATGTCGGGCTTGAACTCCTTTATGAGCTTTCTTGCCTTGAGCAGGCTTCCGCATACTTTAAAGGGGACTTTGAGATCGTTGATTATGTTTCTGACGTTGAGCTTCCTCTGCAGACCGACGATAGGCAGCCCCTCGATTCTGTATCCGGCGGCGGGAACTTTCTCCATCTCCATCTTGCCTTCCGCTCCGACGAAAAGCACTTCGCTTTCCGGGTTCAGTTCTTTCATCTTGCCGGCTATGGCCAGGGCGGGGAAGATGTGCCCTCCCGTCCCGCCTCCGCTGATGATTATCCGCAATGCTTTGTATTCCATGTTATTATTGATTGTCAAGTTGCTCCACTTCTTCCAGCGAAGATTTCACATAGTCGTCGGGTACGGACACGATGGGAGCGGCCTTGTCCGCCTCCCTGTCTATCTTCTTCTTGGCCATGCGGCTTATGGACAGGATGATGCCGAATGCCAGGCTGAATGCCAGGAAAGAACTGTTTCCGTGGCTGATCATGGGTAGAGTCTGTCCGGTAAGAGGCCCGAGGTCCACGTTGATCATCATGTGCATGAATGCCTGTCCCGAGATGAGCAGCACCAGCCCGGCTATCGCCGTCTTGGCGAAACGGCTGTCGCAGTTTCTCACTATTATCACGCCTCTGGCCACGAGGCTGCAATACAGTGCCAGTACGATCAATGCTCCCAGCAGCCCATATTCTTCTATTATGAAACTGAACATGTAGTCTTCGAACATGATGGGGACTATGTACCTTTGGGTGCTCCTTCCCGGGCCTTTCCCCAATATGCCGCCCTCGCTGACCGCTATCTTCGCGCTCAGGGGCTGGCGTACTTCGTCCAGCGCTTTCTGGAATTCTTCGGTGTTGCGCCCATATTCCAACAACTTCTCTTCCGGGTCCTCGGACGCCCGCGTGACTCGTCCCACGGCTGTGCCGAAACGCTTGAACATTTCGCCTCCGCTCATGCTGTACAGCCCTATGCAGAGGAGGAATCCCGCTATCGCCACGAAGATGTACGGGACCACGCTCTTGAGAGGGATGCCTCCAAGCAGTATGGCGGCGAACATCATGCCTCCTATGAACAGGGCGCTTGAAACGCTGCCCATGAGGATGAGCACACAGACGCTGATGATAGGGAAGTATATGTATATGAACAGTTTCCATCCGGGTCTGGCAAGGAAGGACCAACGCTCTTTCCGGCAGAGGCTGTTCACTATCGTGAAGTCGTCACGCTTGAACTTGTCCACGGCCCAGGCCAGATACATGATCATGAGGATTTTGACGAATTCAAACACATGTAACTGTACGCCCATTATGCTGATTGTCCTTGTGGCTCCGTTTATGGTCTGGGCCTTGATTATGCCCAGATTGAGCTTAAACGCCAGCATTATCAGCCCTGTCATGGACAGGGCGTAGCCGATCTGGAAGAAAACGCGGAAATAGCCGATGGACTTCACCCGGTACAGAAGCAGGATCGTTACCAGTCCGATGCCCGCTATCAGGAGCTGTTCGCGTATTATCGCGTCACGCGAGCTTCCGGTCTGGATGGCAAGCAGCGGGGTAGAAGAGGATATGGCCAGGATGGAAATCATTATCAGGAGCAGCACGATCATCCAGATGACCTTGTCGCCCTCTAGGCTGTCCACCATGTGCCAGATACCGGCAGATTTTTTCTTCCCAGCCATTCTACAGTCTTCTTACGGCTTCCTTGAACTTTTCGCCCCTGTCCTCGTAGCAGGTGAACAGGTCGAAGCTTGCGCAGCATGGGCTGAGCAGCACGACGTCTCCGTCTTCCGCAAATCCGCTTGCGGCCTTCACCGCATCGTCTGCAGACGTCACGTCCTTCATCCTGTCTTTTCCCACTATGCCTTCGAAAGCCTCATGGAACTTTCTGTTGTCAAGACCCATGCATACTATAGCCTTGACCTTGTTGCGGACGAGATCCAGAAGGGGAGTGTAGTCGTTGCCTTTGTCCGTGCCTCCTACTATCCACACCACCGGTCTTTTCTGACATTCGAGGGCATACCATGCGGCATCCACGTTAGTAGCCTTGGAGTCGTTGATGTACAGCACGCCTCCTACGCTCATGACGGGTTCGAGCCTGTGCTCTATGGGCTTGAAGCTTTCGAGCGAGGAACGTATGACGCGGTTGTCTATTCCCGCCGCCTTGGCAGCGAGCGCAGCTGCCATGGAGTTGTATATGTTGTGCTTTCCGCCGAGGGCCAGTTCCTCGAGGAATATGTCGCATTCGTCTTTCTCATACCTGACCACGATTTTGCCGTCTTTCAGGAAAGCTCCCTGCGCAACTTCGTCCTTTTGGGTGAAGGGCAGCCTCTTTGCGCGTATTATTATCTTGTCCAGATGGCTGACCGTTATTTCGTCATCGGAGTCGAAGATGAAGCAGTCCTCGGGACGGAGATTCCGGGTGATGCGGAATTTGGCCCTGACGTAGTTTTCCATGTCGTAGCCGTAGCGGTCGAGGTGATCGGGGGTTATGTTGGTGATTATGGCTATGTCGGGACGGAAATCATAGCAGTTGTCCAGCTGAAAACTGCTTATTTCCAGTACATAATAGTCGTGATGGGAGGTCGCTACCTGATATGCGTAGCTTTTGCCTATGTTCCCTCCGAGGCCCACGTTCAGTCCGGCCTCCTTGAGCACATGGTAGATCAGGGAGGTGGTGGTGGTCTTTCCGTTGCTTCCTGTCACGCAGATTTTCCTGGCGGTGTCGTAACGTCCCGCGAACTCTATTTCGGAGATGATGCGGATTCCTTTCTCTTCGGCTTTCCTGATGATGGGCACGGTGGCCGGTATGCCCGGACTTTTCACTATCTCGTCTGCGTTCAGGACCAGATTTTCGCTGTGGCCGCCCTGCTCGTAGGGGATTTCCCACTCCTCGAGCGTGCGTACATGCTGTTCTTCAATCCTGCCGTTGTCCGACAGAAAAACGTCAAATCCTTTGACCTTTGCGAGGACAGCGGCTCCTGCTCCGCTTTCTCCTCCTCCCAAAACAACGATTCTTGCCATAATCCCAAAAATTATCTGAGCTTCAGCAGAGCCAGTGTGGCGACTCCAAGAAGCAGTCCGACTATCCAGAAACGCGCGACTATCTTGGCTTCGGGGAGGGCTCGCGCAGGCTTCCGGATAAGAGCCGGTATTCCCTCCTTCTGGAAATGGTGATGGAGAGGTGCCATTTTGAATATGCGCCTTCCCTCGCCGTATTTGTGTTTCGTGTATTTGAAATAGAATCTCTGCATCAGCACGGACATGCTTTCCACGAGGAAGATGCCGCAGAGCAGAGGCAGCAGCAGTTCCTTGCGTATGAGCACCGCGCTCACGCCTATGATTCCTCCTATGGTGAGGCTGCCCGTGTCGCCCATGAACACCTGGGCGGGATAGGCGTTGTACCAGAGGAATCCGATAAGCGCCCCCACGAAGGCCGACATGAACACGGCGATTTCTCCCGAGCCGGGAATGTACATGATGTTCAGGTAGTCCGAATCCACAAGGTTTCCGCTGAGCCACGAGAGGATTCCTATTACCACCGCCACGATTGCCGATGTACCGGCCGACAGGCCGTCCATTCCGTCCGTCAGGTTCGCACCGTTGGAACATGCGGTGATCACGAGCACGATCATCAGCACGTATATGGCCCACTTGCTGTACCATCCCCATGCTCCGTGCAGAGGCGAAAGTTTGGCGTAGTCAAATTCGTGGCTCTTTACGAAAGGTATGGTGGTCTTGGTGCTTTTCACCACGTTTTCGTTTTTCCATTGGCCGGAGGTGACGGCTTTTTCGCTGTCCGTGTCAAGCTCCATGCCCTGATAGACGATGCTCGCGCTGTCCTTGACTTTCTCCCTTACGGCCACATCGGGGCTGTAGCATACCGTCAGCCCCACGATAAGTCCGAGAATCACCTGAAGTATGAGTTTCGTACGTTCGCTCATCCCTTCCTTGTCGTGCCTGAACACTTTTATCCAATCGTCCCTCAGACCTATCCCGCCGCACCACAAAGTCGTGAATATCAGAAGTATTATGTAGATGTTCCTGAGGTCGCAGAAAAGCAGGACCGAAATCAGCAGCGAAATGATGATGATGATTCCTCCCATCGTGGGAGTCCCTTTCTTCTGCATCTGGCCTTCCAGTCCGAGGTCTCTTATGGTCTCTCCGATCTGTTTGCGCTGGAGGGCGTGTATTATTTTCTTGCCGAGCAGCATGGCCAGAAGGAGGGACAGCACGGAAGCCATCATGGCTCTCGAAGACAGGTGCGTGAAGAGGGCCTGCCCCGGGATGTCATACTTTTCAAGAAGCTGAAACAGATTGTATATCATGTCTTACATGCTTTTGAACACTTCCGAGACGATTTCCCTCTCGTCGAAATGGCGGTGCTCCGTTCCTATTATCTGATAGTCTTCGTGTCCCTTGCCAGCAAGCAGGATGGCGGTGCCGGGCTGTGCGATCAGTATCGCAGTCCTTATGGC
>CAYWPV010000064.1:0-10942 GCA_964460265.1 uncultured Muribaculaceae bacterium
GTTTTCTCTACCGAAGACGGCAGGCGAATGGAAATTCCCGCCATAGAAGATTTCTCTTCCGCAAGCGTTACGCTGGAGGTGGACACGGGAGAAGATCCATACATGAAGATGATAAAAACCATCAAGGGAAACTGGCAGGTCCTGTTCGACCATGTAAGCTACAGCTGGTCACATGAAATGACACCGTCGCTGTGCCGCAATGCCGTCGCTCTTGTTACGAACATGGCATACATGTTTTCGTCACAGTATTTTGAGGACGTTATTAAGCCCGTTTTCGATGCCGGAGAAATATGCACGACCAGCGGTGACAAATCTACCGCAATCAGCTACGATACCATAAAAGGCAAGGTGCGGGGATATAACTGGATACGCTGCGGAAACTGCGGCGGATACGGAGGCATGGGCAGCGCGGCGTTTTATTGGCTTGCGCCATATTGCTGGACGAACCATTATTATGATGTGGAGGAAAACCAGGGACCTGAAACATATTCAAGGCAGGCGATTTTCCATGAATTCGGCCATGTGATAGGATATGGGCATTCTTCCGACATGACATACGGAAACGGGATGTGGTGGAAGACATGTGCCCGCATTTACTGTGAAATGGGCCGCAAAGGCCTTCTGCCTGTCAACCGCAGCGAGGAAGTCAGCAGTCTTCCGATGTAGGCCGGATACTTTATTTCCCAAGGAAAAAGTATATTTGTATCATGATACCTTCATTTGAGAGCGATTACAATAACGGAGCTTTGCCGGAAATTCTCAAGCGTCTTGTGACGACCAATCCGGAGAAAAGCTCCGGTTATGGGGATGACAAGTACACGGTCTCGGCCAGAGAAAGAATACGTTGCGCATGTGCCATGCCGGATGCGGATGTCTTTTTCCTTGTCGGAGGCACGCAGACGAACTCCACCGTGATTGACACTCTCCTTCGGGGATGCGAAGGGGTGATCTGTGCGGAAACGGGGCACATCAACGTTCACGAATCTGGAGCGGTAGAGGCTTTCGGGCACAAGGTCCTCGCTTTGAGGAGCGGTGACGGCAAGTTGCATTCCGATGAGCTGGAAGCGTATCTTTCCGCATTCCGCTCTGACGGAAATGCACCCCATATGGTCCAGCCGGGTATGGTCTACATAACTCTGCCAACAGAGCTCGGAGCCTTGTACGGCAGAAACGAGCTGTCATCCATATATGAAGTGTGCAGAAAATACGGAGTTTATCTCTATGTCGACGGTGCGCGGCTCGGCTATGCCTTGGCATCGGGCGGGAATGATATCGATTTGCCTTATCTGGCGCGTCATTGCGATGTTTTCTATATCGGAGGCACCAAGGTCGGAGCTCTTTTCGGTGAGGCCGTCGTCTATTCCATGACAAAGGCACCCAAATATGTTTTTACGGATATAAAGCGGCACGGTGCATTGCTGGCCAAAGGCAGGATGCTTGGAATACAGTTCGATACTCTGTTTACGGACGGACTTTATCTGCGCATTTCCCGCGTTGCGGTGGAAAAGGCAGACGAGCTTAAAAGGATATTCAGTGCCCATGGAAGGAGCATGGCCTGGGAGTCTCCTACAAATCAGCAGTTTGTCGCTCTGACTCCTGAAGAAAAGGAGGCTCTTGCGGAAAAGGTGAAGTTCGAAGTGTGGGAACCGCTTTCGGACGGTCGTGTCCTGTGCCGTTTCGTGACCAGCTGGGCTACGGAGGAATGGGAAATGAAGGCATTGGACGAGGCCTTGGACGATGTTCTGAAGTAAGATTCTATCTGTCAAGCAGATCGGGCCGCAGTTTCTTGGTGCGGGCGAGCGCCTGTTCGTCCTGCCACTGACGGATGAGTTTCGGATTGCCGCTCAGCAGCACGTCCGGAACCTTCCATCCTTTGTAATCGGCGGGGCGGGTATATACGGGAGGAGACAGAAGTCCGTCCTGAAAACTGTCGCTCAAGGCGGAGGTCTCGTCTGTGAGTGCTCCGGGAATGAGTCTGACGATGGAATCTGTCAGCAAGGCGGCCGGTATTTCTCCTCCGCTGACCACATAATCTCCCACGGAAATCTCCATAGTGACCAGATGTTCACGGATTCTCTGATCCACTCCTTTGTAGTGGCCGCAGAGAAGGATAAGGTTTTCTTTCAACGACAAGCTGTTGGAAATACCTTGGTTGAGCTTTGCTCCGTCGGGGGAAAGATATATCACTTCATCATAGCTGCGCATGGTCTTGAGCTCGCTTATCATCCTGTCTACGGGTTCAATCATCATGACCATGCCGGCATCGCCTCCATAGCTGTAGTCATCAACGTTTTTGCGCGGTCCGAGACCATATTCCCGCAAATTGTGGACATGGATTTCCACCAATCCTTTTTTTATGGCTCTTCCGACAATGGAATGGCTGAGCGGACTTTCCAACAGTTCCGGAACAACGCTTAGAATATCGATCCTCATTAATCCAATTATCTTTCTGACTGCAAATTTAAGAGAAAAATTCTGTACATTTGCATTTTATGTATCCATGCAGGATATATGCGCATTTTTTATTAACGTAACTCTATGATTATATGAGTGAAGAGATTAAACCTGATGTCCAGAAGACAGCAGATGTAGAAGAACCTAAGGATAACTTCCAGGAAATCAAGGAAACGGTTGTCAATTACGCTGAAAAGACATTGGCGGAGCTGTCTGAACTGTTCGAGAAATTCATGGATGATGCCGACAAGGTAAGGAAGCCTAAGGAGGCGGAGGCTATAAAGTCCGCTTTCTACAAGAAGCTTTCCAAAGAAAAAGCCGAGGCGGGACTGTCGTCGGAGGTCGCGGAACCTGCAGAAGATGAAGTGGCCGAAGGCGTGTCGGAAAGCACCGCGGACGATGCCGGAATTGAAGAGACGGCTGTTTCAGCGGACAATGCCGTAGAGAACGTTGATAAAGCGGAAGGATCTAAAACAAATCCGTTCGAAGCCATAGAGGAAGGCTTCAAGTCGCTGTATGCCAGATACAAGAAGGAACGTGCCGAATACAATAAGAAGCAGGAGGCCGAAAAGGCTGACAATCTCGTGAAGAAGCAGGCCGTCATAGATGATCTTAAGGCTCTGGTGGAAAAAGAGGGAGAGGTCAGCGCCGCTTTTCCTGAATTCCGGGAAATCCAGGCCCGCTGGAGGGCGATAGGTCCCGTGCCGATACAGAATTTCAGGGTATTGAACGACACGTATCAGTTCTATGTAGAGCAATTTTACGACAAAGTTCAGATCAACAGGGATATGAGGGATCTTGACTTCAAGAAGAACCTGGAAGCCAAGACCGAGTTCTGTGAGAAGGCGGAAAAGCTTGCTGAAGATGAAAATGTGGTCGAGGCTTTCAAGGAACTTCAGAAACTCCATGAGCAGTGGAAGGAATTCGGGCCCGTCGCCAAGGAATACAGGGAATCGATCTGGGAAAGGTTCAAGGCCGCTACCGCTGTCATAAACAAAAAGTACCAGGCTTTCTTCGAGGCTCAGAAAGAAAAGCAGTCCGAAAACCTTGCGGAGAAAACCAAATTGTGCGAGGAAGTGGAGGCGATCGCCGACAGGGAGGATGTCAAATCATCGGGTGAATGGAATTCCCTGACAAAGCAGATTGAAGAAATCCAGCAGAAATGGAGGACAATCGGATATGCCTCACGTAAGGAAAACCAGAAGATCTATGACAGGTTCCGTGCGGCTTGCGACAAGTTTTTTGAAAAGAAGCGTGTCTTCTATACTGAATTCAAGGACAGCATGAATGAGAATCTTGAAAAGAAGATGTCTCTGATAGATCAGGCTGAAGCTCTCAAATCAAGCACGGAGTGGAAGAAAGCTACCGACCAGTTCATCGCACTTCAGAAGCAGTGGAAAGAAATCGGAGCCGTGCCACGTAAAAAATCCGAGCAGCTATGGAAGAGATTCCGTGCGGCATGCGATGATTTTTTTGCAGAAAGGGACAGACAGGCCAAACCCGAAAACAATTTCTATGCGAATTTGAAAGCAAAGCGTGCACTTATAGATGAAATCAACGCATTCCAGTCCGATGACGCGCTGGTCGTGAAGGAAGCCATGCAGAATTTCAGTGAAAGGTGGAATGCCATAGGTTTTGTTCCTTTCAAAGAAAAAGAGAGCGTCACCCAGGCATACAGAGATGCCATGCATGCCAAGTTCCCTCAGTTTGCGGAACGCGGAGGCAGGGGAGAGCGCAGAGATTCCGCAAGACAGCGTTCGTCTTCACGTCCGCTTTCTGAAAAGGAGAAGCTTATTCAAAAATACAACGGTTTGCAGCAGCAGATCGATACATACGAAAACAATATTGGATTTTTCGCCGCTTCCAAAAACTCCAGACCGTTGATTCAGCAGATGCAGGACAGAATCGATGCGGCCAAGAAAGAGTTGAAGGAACTTGAAGAACAAATCAGGCAGATTGAGAACACGCCTGAACAGTAATCCCATAATTGATTTTTCACGTGAATAAAAACAGTGTAATAGGCTGGATACTTATTGCCGTCGTAATGTTCGGCTTCATGTGGTTCCAGTCAAGGCAGTTCAAGAAACAGGCAGAATATCAGGCTCAGCTCGACTCAATCGCGGCTGTCGAAAAATTCAAGGCCGATTCCGTCTATGCGGCTACCCATGTGGCTGATTCAAACGGAGTTGCAAGCGTGTTGTCTCAGGAGACGTCCGATGCGTCAATATACAGGGATTCCCTTCTGGAAACATCTTCAAAGTCGGAGGCTTCTTTCTATACTTTGCACAATGACAAAGTGGAGATTGTGTTCACGACAAAGGGAGCGCAGCCATATTCAGTACAGATTAAGGATTATCTGACCTACGGAGGCTCTCCTCTGTACCTTTTCAAGGCCGGAGGCAGCGAAATGGGATATTCCATTTTTGCAGGAGAAAACATCAACACAAAAGACTTCGTTTTCGATGTCGCCGAGCATACGGACTCTTCCATTGTAATGAGACTTCCTTTTTCCAAGGGCGGTTACATAGAGCAGCGCTATGTGCTGCGCGGAGACTCGTATGCGGTTGACAATACGCTGAGTTTCATCGGCATGGATAAGGTCATTCCCCGTAACGTCACCATGTTCGACATGGATTGGGATGTGACCGTCCCGCGTCTGGAGAAAGGCTACAAGAACGAGAGCCAGTATTCCATGGTCGACTATTACTTTTCGGGCGATAAGAAGCCGAGCTCTGTCGGACGCGGCAGGAATGCAGCCAAAAGGATAGACAGCCGTCTCAGCTGGTTTACTTTCCACCAGCAGTTCTTCTCTGCGATAATGAGGGCGAAAGAGGAGTTTTCCTCTGGAGAGCTCGCTGTCAATTTCGTACCCGAGGATGATGAAAGCCACAATCTGATGACTTGTAATGCCAGTATGCGTTTCGACTACAGGCAGGGTCCCGAGGCCCGTTATGAAAACGAGTTTTATTTCGGCCCCAATCATTACCGGACTCTGAAGTCATTTGATCAGAAATACGAAAAGATCATTCCTCTGGGAGGATGGCTCGTCGGCTGGTTTACGAGGTTTGTCATTATTCCTCTGTTTGATTTCCTGCACAAATACATCAGCAATTTCGGGCTTATCATCCTGTTGATGACCCTCATAATCAAGATAGTGGTGCTTCCTTTCACGAACAAGTCCTACATGTCGTCTGCCAAGATGGCCGCCCTTAAGCCGGAGATGGACAAGATAAATGAGAAGTATCCCAAGCAGGAAGATGCCTTGAAGAAACAGCAGGCTCAAATGGACCTGTACAAGCGTGCCGGGGTCAGTCCCATGGGCGGTTGCCTTCCTACGCTGCTTACGTTCCCTATTCTCTGGGCTATGTTCCGTTTCTTCCCCGCTTCCATCGAGCTTCGTCAGCAGCCTTTCCTTTGGTGCAAGGATCTGTCGGCCTATGACTCGATAGTCGATTTCGGCACAAGAATCCCTCTGCTTGGAGACCATCTGTCCCTATTCGCTCTGCTGATGGCTCTTACGATGTTCTTCTATTCCAAGCTCACGATGCAGAGTCAGACTTCCTCCAACGACCCCAATGCGGCTGCCATGAAGTTCATGAGCATCTACATGATGCCTATCATGATGTTCTTCATCTGTAACGGCCTTTCCGCCGCATTGAGCTATTACTACCTGCTGAGCAACCTTTTCATGATGCTTCAGAACTGGATTCTCAGGAAATTCGTTGTCAAGCCTGACGAGATTCTTGCCAAGGTGGAGGCATCGCGAAACAAGCCTATGCCAAAGTCCAAGTGGCAGCAGAGACTGGAAGAGGCACAGAAGATGCAGCAGCAAGCATTGAAAGAGCAACAGAAAAAACGTCATTGACAATGGGAAATGTCGCGGACAATATTGTTTCGGTGAAGGCCTCGCTTCCTCAGGGAGTGAGGCTTGTTGCCGTTTCAAAGTTCCACCCCGTTCCGGAGCTGAAAGAAGCTTATGACGCTGGACAGAGGCTTTTCGGAGAAAACAGACCGCAAGAGCTTGCTGAAAAGGTTCCGCAGCTTCCTTCCGACGTTGAATGGCATTTCATAGGCCATCTGCAGACCAATAAGCTCAAGCTTGTCCTACCTTACGCTGCCATGGTGCAGTCGATTGATTCGAGACATCTGCTGGATGCTGTCAATGCATGGGGTGAAAGCAACTCGAAGCGGATACGTTGCTTGCTTGAACTTCATCTTGGTGCGGAGGAAACCAAGCATGGCTTCATGGAAGATGAGATAAAAGATGTTTTGTCCCATGCCTCGGACTACAAGGCCATGGTCTTCTGCGGCCTTATGGGTATGGCAACCAATACGGATGACGAAGCTGTCGTGAGAACGGATTTTTCCCGCATTTCCGGATTTAAAAAAGAAATCGGTGCCGCATATCCTCATCTGACGGATTTCCGGGAACTGTCGATTGGCATGACCCACGACTACAGGATAGCTTTGGAATATGGTGCTACCATTGTAAGAATAGGTACGGGCATATTCGGCCCGCGGGAATATTGATTTTAATCATATTAAAAGGCAAATTATGGTTGCAATTGTCATAGCGGCGGCAGTGCTGCTGGTCATCTGGGGAATAAGCGTCCAGAACAGACTTGTGAAGCTCGATGAGTATTCAAACAATGCCCTCAAACAAATTAATGTACAGCAAGTAAGCAGGTATGATGCCATAAAGGCGCTAGTGAAGCTTACGCGGGAGTATTCGGCCTACGAAGGAGATACTCTTCAGAAAGTCGTGGAGGCCAGAAAAATATCCTCTCCCGCATCCCCTTCGGTAGAAGATATCAACAGAAACGAGTCCGTGCTCAACGATATGGCGTCCAAAATATTCGCTGTCGCCGAGAGATATCCTGAGCTGAAGGCAAACCAACAGTATCTCAAGACTATGGATGAGATTACCCGTTATGAGGAAAATGTCAGGCTCAGCCGCATGACATTCAACGATACGGTGACGAAGTTCAACAATGCGGTCCGCATGTTTCCAGGCAGCGTGATTGCTTCTCTGCTTCATTTTTCCACGAAGGAATATCTGTCGGAAGACAAGACCAGGACGGATTATCCGGAAATCTGATGATTTCGAGATGTGTAGCGGCAGCGCTCCTGTTGGTTGCGTTGCCTTTTTTTTCTCCTGCGCAGGAAATCCGACGCATCAATACTGAGGTGAGCCTATATAAGGACGGTTCCGCTCAGGTCCGCCAGCATTGGGACGTCACGGTAGTTGACGGAACGGAATGGTATATTCCCGTGTCCAATCTCGGAGAAATGAAAATCAGCGATTTTACTGTCTCGGAGGGAGATGTGGAATTCGAAAACGTAGGTGCATGGGATGTCAGCGGGACCATGGAAGAGAAGGCGGGCAAGTGCGGGATAGTGGATAAAGGAAAGGATGGAGTGGAACTTTGCTGGGGACAGGGAAGTATGGGTCAGCATGAATGGGTGTGTTCTTACAGGATTTCCGGTCTGGTGCAGAGTCTTGAGGATTGTGATGCGTTCAATTATCAGTTTGTCAATCCGGGGCTGTCGGTGCGGCCTGAATCAATTGTGCTGCAAATCAAGGACGGGAGCGGCTGCATGGACTGGAACAGCTCCAACACCCGCATCTGGGCGTTCGGCTTTGAAGGAGAGGTCAACCTGATTGACGGGCAAATATCGGCTTCTTCTGACGGCGAGGTCCGATACGCCAATGTGATGGTACGTTTTGACAAGGGAATGTTTTCTCCGGCTTTGTCCCGGGACTGTGATTTCGAATCCATGCGGAAGAAAGCCTTCAAAAACAGCGGGTATGCGGAAGGTTTTCCATATTGGCTGCTTGTCATGGCAGGATTGGCTGCCGTAGCCGCAGCCGGTTTTATCTACATGCTGTTCTGTCTGATAAGCGGGCATGTGTACAGAAAAACGATGTTCGGAAGGTCGAAAATTACGGAATGGTACAGGGAGGCACCTTTGGGGAATGACATTCCGGCCGTATGGTATGTCTATAAAAACGGCGGGCGCTTCTTTTCCAAAGCCTCGCCTGACAAATTGGTCGGGACGTATTTCCTGCGTTGGATTATGGATGGTGCGATAAGTGCCAAGGCTGATGGGAACAAGCGTGGAAAGTTTTCTCTTGTTTTCAGTGAAAAAGTTCCCTCTTTCTCCTGTGAAGAAGAAAAGATTTTTTATGACATGGCCGTGGAAGCATCCGGTGACAGGATTCTTGAAACGGCGGAATTCAAGAAATGGTCAAAG
The DNA here is from genome assembly GCA_964460265.1 of uncultured Muribaculaceae bacterium. Lineage (GTDB taxonomy): Bacteria > Bacteroidota > Bacteroidia > Bacteroidales > UBA932 > Cryptobacteroides. Next base: position 8,710 of record CAYWPV010000064.1, read on the forward strand.
GACAATTACGAGAAGCTGATTTCATGGCCTTCAGACATAGAAAATACCGGGTTCTCGCATCTTGTGGAAAAAGGCTGCCTGAGAGGTATGCGCAGAGCCTCAGCGGGCATGGAAGATGAACTTGCCAAAGTCATCGAGTTCCGTAATTTCCTCAATGACTTTACTTTGTCCGAGGAGAGAAACGTAGAGGAAGTGAAACTCTGGAGAGATTACCTTGTTTATGCGCAGATGTTCGGAATTGCAGAGAAAGTTTCCCGGCAGTTCAGGACTTTGTATCCCGATTTCTTCCGGGAAGTCGCTGAAAGTTCCGGATTGGATTCCGTTCAGCTGCTTTACCTTGTGAACATGGCTGACAGAATGTCCTCAACCGGATATGCGGCAGCCCTGTCGCATATGTCCGAATTGTCTGCGGATGCCAAAGGCGGTTTCGGAGGAGGCACTTCATTCGGCGGCGGAGGCGGATTCTCCGGAGGCGGATTCGGCGGCGGGAGCCGTTAGGATCTTCTGTCGTCTTTCAGCGTTTTGATCATGGATGCGGCGATTGCTGCCGAAGCTCCCTTGCTACCCAGCAGATGTCTGATTTCAGAGAAATCGGAAAGCATCCGTTCTCTGTACTCATTGTCTTCCGTCAGCCTTGTCACTTCCGTTATCAGGTTGTCCGGAGTAAAATAGTATTGTATGAGTTCCTTGAATGATTTCCTTCCAAGGATCAGATTCCCGAGGCTTATACTGTCTATCTTTATGATCTGTTTTGCCACGTTGAAGTTGAACGAAGAACCTGAATATGCGACAACTTGCGGAGTTCCTATCAGACAGGTTTCCAGAGAAGCGGTCCCTGAGTTGACTACGGCGGCCTCTGCGAAGCGGATTGTCGCATATGTTTCGTTGAACACGACTTTAAGGTAATCTTCGCGTCCTTTAAGGTAGGGGAGATAGTCCTGCATTGTTCTTGACGGTGCTCCCGCTACTACGAACATGTACCCGGAGTATTTTTCCGTCTTGTGCATCCTGTCGGCAAATTCGGAGCATACCGGCATCATGCAGCTTACCTCTCCTTTTCTTGAGCCTGCGAGAATCGCGATGAACGGCTTGTCCTCAAGCCCGCATTTGTCCAGATAGTCTCCGCGGCTGATGCTCATGCCCTCAGATCCGTCAATCGCATCTATCAGCGGGTTGCCTTTGTACACATATTTGACCCCTTTTCTGTCGAAATATTCCTTTTCGAAAGGGAAAACTATAAAAAGGCAGTCGACGAAAGCCTTTAACTTCTTTATCCGGCCTTCCCTTGACGCCCAGACTTTAGGAGCTATGTAATAAAAGACCTTGAACCCCTTTTTGTGGGCAAATTCGGCTACTCTGAAATTGAAACCCGGGTAGTCGATAAGTATCACTACATCAGGATTGAAGTTTAGGATATCATCGCAGCAGCTTTTGAATTTGCCGAGGAATGAATTCAAGTGCAGAAGGATCTGGCTGAATCCGATTACGGCCCCGTCATTATAATCTTTGACAAGTCCCTCACCGCTCTGGTGCGAGTGAAAGACAGTGTCCATGAGGTTGCCTCCCCAGAAACGTATGTCCGCTGAAGGATCTTCGGCATAGAGCCCTTTCATCAGATTCGATCCGTGAAGGTCACCGGAAGCTTCTCCGGCAATGATATAGTACTTCATAGGCTTTTCTTGAATTCTGTACTTAGGCCGGTGCTTTGCAGCCTCTCTTTTTCTGTATTGTCGGCAGCGAACACGTTATTCGGAGTAACGGATATATATCCGGCGGCTATCGCGTGGTTGTCGGCATCCGGACCGTTCTCCGGGGAATCCACGTAATCCCCTGTCATCATGTAGAACTCCTCTCCTTCCTCTTCAGTTACGGGCAGCACTCCCAACGATTCAGGGGTGAGACCATATTTTTCGTATGCGGAAGGATTCCACTCTTTGAATTCCCTGACCCATTTTCCTATGCCCATGGTCGTGACTTTTATCCCTTTGATTTCACAGGTGGGAACAGCCGGAAAATTGATGTTGTAATAAACTCCTTTACGATCCGGCAGATTGGCGGAAATTTTTTCAAATATACCGGGAAAGATTTCTTCTACGGCCGAAAAATCGGCGTCGGCCCTCATGTCGCACAGAGATACCCCAATGGAAGGAATACCGTTGAGAGTACCTTCCTGACATGCTCCGAGAGTTCCCGAATAACATGCTCCCGTAGCAGCGTTGGAGCCGTGGTTGAT
>CAYWPV010000065.1:0-10913 GCA_964460265.1 uncultured Muribaculaceae bacterium
CATTATATTTGGAATATAATCTCAAAATAACTGCAGCTATGGATGAGAAAAGAATCATTATAACCGTCGGCCGGCAGTTCGGCAGCGGCGGCAGAGAAGTAGCCAAAGCTCTCGGTAAGAAACTCGGTATTCCCGTTTATGACAAAGAGCTCATTTCACACGCTGCCGAAAACAGCGGATTCAGCAAGGATCTGTTCGTCCGCAGCGATGAGAAGAGAAGCATATTCACATTCTCGAATTTCTTTGCCTACGGACGCTACGGAGGAGGAAACGCCAACGCCAATTACGTGGACGACAACACACTTTTCCGTATCCAGAGCGACACGATACGCGACATAGCATCGAAAGGTTCGGCCATTTTCATCGGCAGATGCTCCGACTACATTCTAAGGGACATGAAAAAACTCGATGTATTCATAACGGCACCGGATGAGGACAGGGCAAGAAGGATAGCAAAGAGAAGCGAAGTCAGCGAAGAACAGGCCAAAGCACTCATGACCAAACAGGACAGGACTCGTGAGACGTACTACAACTATTTCACTTTCGGCAACTGGGGAGTCGCAAGCAACTATGATCTCTGCATAGACTCCAGTTACCTCGGAATAGACGGCACGGCGGAGCTTATCATCTACGTCGCCAAGGAGAAAGGTCTGCTATGAGGGTGACAAAAGTACGCTTTCTGATCGCCGCGGCGGTGATCTGCCTGACCTTCGTAATCATAATAAAAGCGTCTACAAAGAAAGAGGGCGGAGCTGACGGAAAGGCTCCAGCCCCGAAGGAGACTAATCTTAACAAATACCTGGACAATTCCATGTCGGACAGCTGCGGCGTGGACGGCATGGACTCCCGGATAGCCTCATTCATGCAGGAATGGCAAGTCAAGGGTGCTTCCCTATCCATCATGAGGAATGATTCTCTGCTGTTTGCAAAAGGCTATGGGTGGGCGGATGAATCAGTGGGAGAAAAGATGCAACCATACAAACTCCTCCGTATGGCTTCAGTATCCAAACTGGTCACGGCAGCGGGCATCATGCTGCTGAAGGACAGAGGAGATCTGACTCTTGATGAACATGTTTTCGGAGAAGGAGGTATTCTTTCAGACGAACCCTACTCCGCTTCCATAAAGGACAGGAACTACTACAGAATCACCATAGAAGATCTTCTCCGGCACAAAGGAGGGTTCACTCTTGCAGGAGGAGATCCTCTGTTCTCTACCAAAACGGTCATGACCCTTAACAGGCTTGACACACCCCCGGACAATGACAAGCTGATAGAATGCACGCTCAAACGGCGGCTGAACTACATACCCGGAGCATCACAGTCATACTCCAATTTCGGATACCTTCTCCTCAGCAAGATCATCGAAAAGAAGAGCGGGAAAAGCTACAGCGACTTCATACAGGAAAACGTCCTGCTCCCCGCAGGCTGTAAGGATTTCCACATAGCGAACAACTACTACAAGGAAAAATACCCTGAAGAGGTCCGTTACTATGTCCCTTCAAACGAGCTCCCGGTCGAAGAATACAACAACAGCGGAAGAATGGTCACACGCTGCTACGGCGGCAACGACATCCACAATCTTTCCGGTGCGGGTGCCTGGGTCGCATCGGTCCCGGAGATAATGAAATTCGTCGCGTCGATTGACGGCAGACCTGAAATCCCCGACATACTGAGCAGTGAAAGCATCGGGGAAATGATCCGATACGTTGACGAAAAGACCTATTCCCTCGGATGGAACGACACGAAGCCCGATTCAGGTTGGACAAGGTCAGGTTCCTTTTCCGGCACTTCCGCCATGATAAAGTATTTTCCGGACGGGGAATGCTGGATAATGATTACAAACACCAGCACATGGAAAGGAGCGGGATTCTCAAAAAAAATGGCGCAGCTCTTCAGTGAACTGCGCCCCAGATACTCTTCCAAGCTTCCCGTCAGGGATCTCTTCCACGAGTGATGTCTTCACCGCTCAGACAAAAACCCCGGCTTGGAACAGTTTCATAGCGTAAGCGATATCTCCTCCGTCGAGCCCGAAAGAATTTTCCCGTCGGCAAACTCCATTTCCACCGAGAAAGATGTCGTTAAAGGCAGTTCTTCCGGCATCTCGCCAAACTTCAAAAAAGCCTCTGCAAATGCAGTTGGAGATTGCGCAAGATATTTGTCTATAGTCAATCCTTCACTTATCTTGTCAAGGCTTCCGTCCCCGAGGGAGAAGTACATCTCGTCGTATCTGTCCGGACTGCCTCCGAAAACAAATTTATCTGACAAATCCGCACCCGCTTCCCTGCCGGAAAGTGCATCCGGGCATGTTATCCTCATGCCCACACATTCCGCCACACGATATTTTACAGAAAATTCGAAATCGTAATAATTGCGGAACAGCTGCTTCAGCTCGGAAACAATCGCCTTTTCTTTTTTCTCATCATGCTCGCGACAGAATGCATCGGCAGAATGCATATACTGCTGCATATCAGGCTTACAGCTCGTTACATTCAGATGAAGATAATAATCCTTCGCCCTGCAGCTGCCGTCCTCATCTTTATAAAAAACTCATCGTCCTTGAAAACAGTAATTGATGAATTGTCGGCAATAACATATTTACAATCACGGGGATAAAACTCGATCTGAAGTCTTTTATATTCTTCTTTCTGACAGAAAAAAAAGGAAAACAATCCCGGAAACAAACAAGCTAATACAACAAACCGCTTTTCCATATTCACTCAACATTAAAATTATATATCATCGACCCTTTTACATCTCCTTTTATAGGTTCCGCATCTGTCCAATCTGAAAATGAATGCAAATAATATAGAGTATCATCAACTTTGCCATTTCCATTATGCCTCAGAACATATTCTTTGGCATTCGTTTTCTTTTGAGACCAAACCTCTCCAATCTTATAATCATCCCCAACAAATTGACGCAGTATTGGACAGCATCCCATTAATGCGCATTGTATCTTTATACAACGGAGAAAGAATAAAAACCCATTCATAATAATTATCATTCTCTCCAGTTAAAGAATCAGACTCCAGCGTCTCTATCTTTTTAGATAACATCTGAAGCCATTGTTCAGATTCAAGATCTATTTCTGCACTATTGTAGTTACATGCAATGACAGGAGATACTCTTTTATCTGCAGCAATTGCGGCCCAAGCATTTTGGAAGAAATAAACATACTCGGTAAGAGTACTGTTCCGTTTCACTTCACGAACGGAATCAATCTTTACATCAGGATAATAAACACTGACTAAAAAATCAGCTTCTTCTCTGGTAACATGGAAATCAGGAACAGAAGTTTCTGCTTTAGTAAATTGCTGCTCAACAGCCATTTTAGAATTGTCTTCAACAGTTTCCCTGCTGAATTCCGTTTTTGAACATTGGATGTTCATAAACAAAACGAAAGAGAAAAACAAAAAAACTCTAACTCTCGTGGCAATTAGTATTAGTTCCTCAACTATAATGAAACTTTTTATAAAAATGTTTTTAGCTACTATTATTTATATCTTGCGAATAGTAGAGAATTAAATGCCCTGAGTATGTTTGTTTTTTAAAGAAGTTAAGAGAAATGGGATATAAGTTTTTCGACGCATTGGCGCTGATGTCCTTAATCTCGACTGAATCATGCCAAAAGGATGAAACTCCGGAAGAGGGAACCGTCTTCCATATACGGAGGCATGCTTGAGGTGGACAGCGCAACTCAGGGCAACGGCATTGTAGCCGACCGCCCCCTTCATTTTTGTCATTTTCGAAGAATCCGGCGGTGCGATTCTTCACATCGGCCGACACAACAGCCCGGATGAATGAGGGCTCACCCGGATGGCAAAGAAACCGTGACGCAAACCATGATAAAAAGCACCCGAAAATCATGCAGAAGACTTTCGGGTGCTTTCCGAATACGGTACAGCCTGCCGTATATCAAATGAGGGAAACTCTATGATCAGTTTTCCAGACTGGAAACTATGTGCATGGTGTCACGGGCAATGACCAGCTCCTCATCAGTGCTGATGACCGCGACTTTGACCTTTGAGTCAGGCTGGGATATTACAATATCCTTCTTTCCGGAGGCATTCGCATCATAGTCGAACTTCAGGCCTACGTATGTGAAGTTCTCGCATACTCTCCGGCGAAGTCTCGCGTCATTCTCCCCTATTCCTCCCGTGAAGAGAATAAGATCCACACCGTTCATCTCAGCCACATACATTCCTATGTTCTTTATTACATCATAGGTGAGCTTTTTGAAAACAAGCTTCGCCTTCTTGTCTCCGTTCTTGGCCAGCGCATCCAAATCTCTTGCATCTGAAGATACTCCGGAAAGTCCGAGGAAACCGCTTTTCTTGTTGAGAATTTCCGTCATCTGGTCAGGATTAAGGTTCTCTTTCTTCATGATGTACGGAACAATGTTGGCGTCTATGTTTCCGCATCTCGTACCCATTATCATGCCCTCAAGCGGTGTGAAGCCCATGGAGGTGTCCACGACCTTTCCGTTCACTATGGCGGAAACGGAACTTCCGTTGCCGAGGTGACAGGTTATGATTTTTGAGTTCTCAAGATCCACACCGGCAAGCTTCGCACCCTTCCGGGAAACGAACTGGTGGCTGGTTCCGTGGGCACCGTATCTGCGGACACGGTACTTCTCATAATACTCATACGGAAGAGCATACATGTAGGCGTAGGGCTGCATGGTCTGATGGAACGCCGTATCGAAGGTAACCACCTGAGGGACCGAAGGAATCACCGACTGTACGGCCCTTATGCCGAGAAGATGGGCAGGGTTGTGGAGTGGGGCGAAATCGCAGCAGATTTCTATCTTCTTGAGAACGTCATCGTCGACAAGAACGCTGCCGGAGAAAAACTCACCGCCGTGGACGATCCTGTGACCGACCGCCTCTATGTCATCTATCGACTTGAGCACACCGGTTTCCTTGTCTGCCAGAGCATGAAGGACAAGGCGCATGCCTTCCTTATGGTCAGGAATGGGAAGTTCCCTGACTATCTTGTCCCTGCCTGCAGGGGCATATTGGAAAATACCGCTCGGAAGTCCTATCTTCTCGACAATGCCTTTCGCTATCAGATCATAGACATCGTCACTCTTCATGTCAAGCAGCTGGTACTTGATGGATGAGCTTCCGCAATTGATTACAAGAATGATCATTTTTTATATTGTTATAACTGTTTTCCAAGCATAAGAAGCACAAAGTTACAAAGTTTCGCTATCTTCGCAAAAAGAAAAAGGGACGGAGCGTTCCCTGGGATAGTTAACGAGCAGAAGGTATGGAGGGAGAGAGAATTGAGGGGCTGTCCATCTTTTTCACCGCAGGCGCAGCCTTAAGCGCGTGCCTGCACGGGGTGTCGCCGTCAGCATCTGCTGCCGACTCATTTGCGGGAGCGGTTTTGGCCGTTGCAGCTTTCTTTCTCATGTTCAGACACCGGAACGGCATTGCGGCCATTTTCACTTTGTGGTTCATGGCCGGATACTGCTGTTATGCGATGGCATTCATCGGAGAAGCGTGGAAAACAGAGGAAATCGGCCGGGCAGTCGCGGCCGCCCGTACAGCGGCGGCTAAGGTGAAGGCATCCATATATGAAATTCCATTCAGCGACGGCGACACCGCGGGACTGGTTTCAGCCCTGATAACCGGAGACAGGTCGGGAATCGGCAGGGAAACTCAGGAGATATTCAGAAAAAGCGGCGCATCGCATATTCTGGCTTTGTCCGGGCTGCATCTGGGCGTAATCTACACCATACTGCAAAAAGCCGCTTCCATGGTCGGGAGCACCCCTGCCGCGGCCAAGATAAGAAGCTTTGCCATAGTATTCTTTTCCGGTTTCTACAGCATCGCCACCGGAGCATCTCCGTCAATCATAAGAGCGTTTCTTTTCATCAGCCTGAGCGAAACAGCCAGGATGCTGAACCGCAGGAGGAATGCTTCCACGGTATTGTTCTCCGCCCTGTTTATCCAGCTCGCATTGGATCCTACAGTAATCAGGTCCGTCGGATTCCAGCTGTCCTACCTGGCCATGTGCGGAATCACCTGCATATATCCCAAAATGGAAACCTGGTATCCTTGCGGGAACGGCGGCAGAACGGATGTCGTCAGAAAAATGTGGAATGCGGCCGCGCTCGGCCTTTCCTGCCAGATCTTCACGGCACCGGTGGTATGGTTCTACTTCAAATCATTTCCGGCCTTCTTTCTGATGACCAACCTGCTCGCCATGCCGGTAACCACGCTGCTCATCTTTCTGTCCGCGGCAAGTTCGGCACTGGCATGTTTCGGAATATATCCCACGCCGCTTGTCCATGCAAACGAAAAGACGGGCGGAATCCTTATGGAGATTCTGACCGTCATATCAGACATGTAAACAGGAGGCATTCTGCCCCGAAGAAGTACTATTCGGATTCTCTGACGCAACGCACGGGCAATGCAAGGCTGCCGGTATGGGCATTGCCTTCAATGATGTCGGGCTCGCTCACGTATATCCCGAAATATTTTTTCTGTTCCGCATTGTAAGGAGTGGACGTCCACAGGAAAGCATAATCGTTCACACCTGTATAAGACCACCTGCTCCCGGTGTAATAGCCATACCCGACGGGGATCATGTTCATGCCGGAAGCGTTGGTGACCTTGACGGCAGGCCAATATTCCCACATCTTCTCGGAGTTGAAGTATGCATCCGCCATGAGACCTCCGGCAGCTGAAATGAACGAACCGCCGCAGAGCTCCTTGAACTCATCTTCGGAAGGCAGTCTCCAACCCTCCGGGCAGGCTGAGGACGCCTCCTCCCAAGTGTAGAGATTTCCGAAAATCTCCGTCATCACTGAACAATCGGAATATGGACGGCCGGAATCCGCATAACGGAGATTGGTGTTCATCCAGTCCAGTCCATCATGGGATACGTAGCCGTACTTCTTGCCGTCTCTGTCATCCGTAAAGCTTGTTTCCCCTTCCGGATGGTCTATGCCCGTCAACGACTCATCCTTAACTACCTTTATGTAGCGGTAGGCGTACATGTTGTTGTATCCGCCGGCGAAGGCGACACAAGTGACCCTTATGGTATAGAGTGAGTCCGGAACCGTTATGGAAAAGCCGCCCTTGACGGATGCGGGATCACCGATATGGCGGGTAGTGTCGGCCGTCGTCTGAATCCCGCTGGCGAGCCAATAATAGCCCATGTCCCCGCCGTCTGGATGGACCGCACCCTTAGGGGTGAAATCCAATACATCACCCGGTGCGATATAGGCAGGAGAAACAAAGTAAAGCTCACCGTTCAGAGACGGTTTGGTGACGTCATCGTATTTATCGCTCTTGCTGCAAGAGGCGAAAGCTCCAGAAAGAACAAGCGCCGAAAAAAGGTAAAGCGCCAAATTTTCAAGCTTCATCCAGCTGATATTCTAATTCCACAATAAACTGTCGTACAAAGATGCACATTTTTCCTGTATCTTTGTACAAAAACAAAGCCAAATGAAGAAAACTGCACTCGCCGCACTTGTACTGCTGTCACTCATGCTTACCGGATGCGGACGCGGAAACTACAAGGTCATAAAAGGATATGCCCAAGGCGGCGTATACAGCGTCAAGTTCAACATGGAGGGATGCAGCGAAGACATCAGCACGGTGAGCCGGAAAGTGGATTCCCTGCTCCTCGTAATCGACAACACCTTGTCGGGATACAACAAATCCTCCATCCTCAGCAGACTCAACGCGGGAGAAGACATAGCTCCCAATGAAATGTTCAGAGACATATACGAAAAATCGTACAAGATATGGCAAGAAACAGGAGGTGCCGTGGACGTGGCGGCAGGTCCGCTGTTTGACGCATGGGGTTTCGGGTTCACCTCCGATTCGCTTCCTTCCGCCGAAAGAATCGCCGCAATCAAGGACATCTGCGGCATGGGACGGCTTTCACAGGACCTCGACGAGGCCTTGAAGAAACATCCCGTACTTAATTTCAATGCCATAGCCCAAGGGTACAGCTGCGATGTGATAGCCGGGTATCTTTACTCCATAGGCGTGAAGGACATGCTGGTGGACATAGGCGAGATTTACTGCGACGGTCTGAACCCTTCAGGCAAGCCATGGAGCATAGGCATCGACCGCCCGGTGGACGGAAACGAGACCCCCGGCGCCGATCTGGACGGAGTATGGAAATCTGACGGCGGGGCACATGGAGTGGTGACTTCCGGCAACTACCGCAAATTCTACATAAAGGACGGAAAGAAATATGCCCACACCATAGATCCGCGGAGCGGCTACCCGGTAAGCCACAATCTGCTCAGTGCCACCATAATAGCCCCGGATGCCACAAGCGCCGACGCATACGCCACCTACTGCATGGTGATAGGTCTCGAAGCGTCCAAGGCATTCATCAACAGCCTCGATGAACTGGAAGCATATCTGATTTATGACGAGGACGGACAGATGAGGTCCTGGACATCGGCAGGATTCAATCTCACAGGCAATTAGAATCCGCGCATATCGCTTACGACCCAGGAAGAATCCAGAGAAGAAGTGTCAAAAGAAAATGTCACCTTTTTCTCAAGGAAACTCACCTCCGGAAATTCGAAGTCCACTATGGACCCGTCGGAAAGCGTAAAAGTGGAAGCCGTAAGATTTTCTTTGTCAAAAAAAAGTTCCACAGACGATAACTCCGATTTTCCCACAGGCACAAGCCTGACACCATGGTATTTCCTACCTTTATAAACGGCCTCTCCGGAATTTACGAGCCTGAACGATGACTTCATGTCGGCAAGAAGAGATGCCGGATTGGAAAGGGATGCACCGCCGGAAGCGGCATCCTCCACAACTACCTCTTTCGCCGAGGAATCCACAGTCCATACGGTCTTGCCGTCGCAACGGATGTCAAAGCCTTCTCCTTCAAGACGGTAGCTGTTTCCACACAGCTCAGCCACACCGGCATCGGTACCTCCGCCCCTTACGGAAAGCACATAGCAGATCCTCACATCTGACGATGTCACTTTCCGGACAAAACGATCGAAAACATCGTCAGCACGCAGAGGAAGCGCACAAAGAAATGCCCCCGCAAAAATGGAAAGTACTGTCTTGTTCATAAATACCATGATTCAGAGCCAGGCCGGATCGTTGAAATACGGAATCTATGCCTGATTGTTTTTGAAAGTGTCTATAATCTTCTGCAGTTCATCGAAATTGCTCACAAGCACCTGCCTCGGCTTGGAGCCTTCCTGAGGGCCGACGATTCCGGCAGCCTCAAGCTGGTCCATGACTCTTCCGGCCTTTGCATAACCCATGCCCAGACGCCGCTGCAGATCCGAAGTGGACCCTCTCTGCGACATGACGACCTGCCTGGCCGCCTCTTCGAAACGTTCGTCAAGATGCTTCATGTCCACCATGGCAGGAGAATCATCTCCTTCCGATTCCGGCTCGGGAAGGTAATAAGGAGTATTGTAGCTCTTCCTGTATCCTTTCTGTTCCCCGATAAAGTTGGTGATGTCGTTTATCTCATCATTGCTGATGAAGGCGCACTGTATCCTTTCCATGTCAGCCCCCGCCGAATAGATCATGTCTCCCTTGCCTATCAGCTTCTCCGCACCGGTGGAATCGAGGATAGTCTTGGAGTCCACCGCCGAGAATACCCTGAACGCTATTCGCGTAGGGAAATTGGACTTGATCAGTCCGGTGACCACATCTACGGAAGGACGCTGCGTGGCAAGCACGACATGAATTCCCGCGGCCCTTCCCTTCTGGGCCAGACGGATTATCGAAGTGGAAATGCTGCGTGCGAGCGCCTTCGCATCGCCCGAGCCCCCGACGGACATCGTAAGATCGGCATATTCATCTACCACGACCACTATGTAAGGCATGTAACGGTGGCCTTCGGTAGGAAGAAGGTGACGGTTTTTGTATCTGTCATTGTACAATGTCACCTTATTGACCAGAGCCTTGCCCATAAGCTCGTATCTTTCATCCATTTCCTGGCATAGCGAACGGAGAATCATCTCCGCGCTTCTGGCATCTTTGCAGATGGCCTTGTTGTATTCGTCAGCCTCGTCCAATGCGTTCGGAAGTTCGGCCAGATAATGCTTTATGAGTCTCGCATAGGCCGAGAACTCCACCATCTTGGGATCGATGAACACGAACTTCAGTTCCGAAGGATGTTTCGAGTACAGCAAGGAAGAAATCAGCACGTTCAATCCCACGGATTTACCCTGCTTGGTTGCTCCGGCCACAAGAAGATGCGGAGCATCGGCAAGGTCGAAAACCTTTACTTTCTGGGTTATGGTATAGCCTATGGCTACAGGCAGTTCAGCCTTGCTGTCTCTGAAAGAAGGATCGTTGAACATGGCCTTGAGCGGGACTATTGACGGCTGGTCATTGGCCACTTCTATGCCGACGGAATCATCCAGCGTGGCTATGCGTACCCCCTTGGCATGAAGAGCCATGGCGATGTCTTCCTGAAGATTCTTGATTGCGGATATTTTCACCCCGGGCGCAGGATAGACTTTGTAAAGGGTCACGGTAGGTCCCACCACCGCCTTGACATTGTCCACGTCTATCTTGTATGTCTTCAGCGTAGCGCGTATCTTGTAATTGTTGCGCTTCAGTTCTTCCTGAGGCACCTTATGGATAAGATTCTCGTAATCGTCCAGAAGTTCGAGAGGAGGGAAACGGTAATCCCGCAGCTCATCCCTCACGTCGATACGCGGCAGTTCCTCCACTACCTCCGTGGACAATTCCTCACCTTCAACGACTTCAAGCCCCTCATCGTCCCCATCGTTTCCATGTATGGTTCTCCCGTCCGCAGCTACGGCGTCTCCGGAAACAGCCGTACCGCCGCCGGCAGACTTGTCTACAACCCTCTCAGCCGTCACGGCACTCTCCGCAGCGGGTTCAGAAACATGCACTTCGACGTCATCGGCCCCCAGAGAGACTTCCGAT
>CAYWPV010000066.1:0-10836 GCA_964460265.1 uncultured Muribaculaceae bacterium
GTTAGTAACAGCGAAAAAAATATCCAAGGATAAGTTTGTGGCTGCGGCTGTCTGTCGTAATGAAGGCGATTCAATTAATTGTCTTTAACGCTGACTTTGGCACCGGCGGCTTCCAGTTCCGACTTAAGCTGTGCGGCTTTTTCGGCGGAGATGCCTTTCGCGACGGTCGAGGGAGCTTTTTGAGTCAGTTCGTATGCGGCTTTCAGTTCAATGCCGAGAACGTTTCTCAGGGCTTTTACCACTTTCACCTTGTTGGGGCCAAGATCGGTGATGGTGACATCGCATGTCTTTTCTGCGGCTCTGCCCGGTACTTCAGACATTTCAGTGAGGTGTGATGAAGCGGAGGCGGCAGCCGGATAGGCACACAGCATAGCAGCGGCCAATGAGCATATAAATATTGTCTTTTTCATCATAAACGTCCTTTTACAGCGGAATATGCAATAAATGTGCTAAGCTCTTCAGTCAAGTTTCAGCTCTGCGATTTCCTTGTTTATGCGTTCCAGAATGGAAAGCTTCTCGTCTCTCAGTTCCTCTGAGATGTCCACCTTGTAGTAATGCGGATTGATAAGTCTTGTCTCCGACTTGCTGAAGTGCGAAAGGTTGTCGTTGTAGAATGCTTTCTTTTCGGGAAGGCTGTGTTTTTCCGATATGTCCTTCCCGTCCTTTATCACCTGGGACTGGAGCTTGCGCCATTTGTATGAGCCTGCCTCGAAAGTCTTGTATTTGAAGCGGTCATGTTCGTCGTAGATTGTGAAGCTTTCCCCGTTTTCGATCTTAAGGCTGGTGTCATCACCTCTAAGGCAGGTGACATCCGCCTTGAAGGTGTCTCCGTTGGCAGGATCGTTCTTTATGATCCTGTAAGTAATCTGAAATCCGGGGTTGATGAGCTTTATGGTATCTTCGGAACGTTTGAGCACAGGTTCGCCGTTTATCTGTACAAGTTTATATACATTTCCGAATACCGGTTCCGCACGTGAAGTGGCTATCGCGTCTCCTACTCCGTAGCTGTCAATCATGGCTCCCTGGCGTTCCAGGTCGGAAATGAGGTATTCGTCCAGACCGTTGGTCGCGAAAATCCTGCATTGTGTCATGCCGTGCCTGTCCAGTATTTCCCTCACCTTCACTGAAAGGTAGGCGAGGTCTCCGCTGTCCAGCCTGATGCCGTACCCGTGGGGGTACGAGTCGTCTATCCCGTTTTCCTGAAATGCCCTTATGGCGTTTACGATACCACAGCGCAGGGTGTCGTAGGTGTCGATGAGGAGAATCAGGTTTTCTCCCCTGTGCGTTTTGATGTAATCGTTGAAAGCCTTGTGTTCTCCTTCGACGCTGCTGCCGTATGAGGTCACGAAACTGTGGGCCATCGTGCCTTTGGAGGCAACGTCGTTGAGTACACCTGTCAGAATGTTGGAAGTGCTTGCGCAGCCCGCGATTATGGCTGCTTTTGCCCCGAAGGTCGCGGCCCATGGACCGTGGGCCCTTCTGGAGCCGAATTCGCTGACCGGCCTGTTGGTGGCCCTGCATACCCTTGAGGCCTTGGTCGCCACGGCCATCTGATGGTTCATGACGCATAGAAAGGGAGTTTCCAGAACCTGTGCTTCCACCAAAGGGGCTTCCACAATGACTACAGGCTCGTTGGGGAAGGCTATCTCTCCTTCACGCATGGCGTAGATGTTGCCTGTGAAACGCATCTTGCTCAGGTATTCGCGGAATTCTCCGTAATCTTCTCCGGGAAGGAATTTTTCAAAGAAATCGGGGCTGGCATCACCGAGTCTCCGGGCCATTTCTATGATTTCCTGCGTGCCGCTCACGACAGCCCAGTTGTTGTTCTCGGGAGCTTTCCTGTAAAAAAGATTGAATACTGCCGTTTCATCTTTTCTTCCTGTCTCGAAGAAGGATTTTCCCATCGTGTACTGGTACTTGTCCGAGCAATATGCGAAGTTGAGCATGAAAGTGTCATATTTTGGATGGGCAAAAATAATAATAAATTTGCACTACCATGAACAAACTGACAGAACTTTTTAAAAGCTACGCCGGAGCCTGTCCCGAGCGCGTGGAGCCTTTGAGCGGGTCCGGGAGCAACCGCAGATATGTCCGCATCTTCGGAGGGGGGCGTTCTGCATTGGGGGTAATCGGAACATGTGCGGAAGAAAACAGAGCCTTCATCGGCATGAGCCGCCACTTTCTTGAAAAAGGAATCGCCGTGCCGGAGGTATATGCCGTGAGCGGTGACGGGATGTCCTACCTTCAGGAGGATCTCGGGGACGGGCAGCTTTATTCGCTTGTGTCCGAGGGCCGCGGAAAGGGCTGTTATTCCGCGGAAGAAAAGAAGCTGCTGCTGAAGACCGTGGAAAAGCTGCCTGACATACAATATTCCGGTGCTGAGGGGATGGACTGGTCTCTGTGCTGGCCGGAAAAGGAATTCAGCCGCCGGACGGTCATGTTTGACCTGAATTATTTCAAGTACTGCTTTCTGAAACCCTCCGGTCTGGAATTCAATGAATTCGCTTTGCAGGATGATTTTGAGGCCATGGCCGACGACCTTCTGCAATGCGTAGGAGACACTTTCATGTACAGGGATTTCCAGGCGCGCAATGTCATTTTCAAGGACGGGGAACCATATTTCATAGACTTTCAGGGCGGGAGAAAAGGTCCGGTATGGTATGACCTGGCATCTTTCGTCTGGCAGGCCCGGGCCCGTTATCCGGAGACGCTGAAGAGGGAACTTGTGGATGCCTACATCTCGTCGATGAAGAAATATGAGGGGCATCCTGATGAAGAACTGTTCCGCTCGCGGCTGAGTCTGTTCGTGCTTTTCAGGACTTTGCAGGTACTCGGAGCTTATGGCTTCAGGGGAAAGATTGAGAAGAAGCCCCATTTCATGGAAAGCATTCCTTTCGCCGTCGAAAACCTGCGTTCGATCCTCGGTACATCCTCCGGCCGTTATCCCTATCTTTACAAAGTGCTTAGTGCCCTGACGGAGCTTCCCGAGTATTCTCCGGAGGCCCGTGCTGAAGAAGAAGGGCTTGTTGTGAGCGTGAACAGTTTCTCCTTCAAGAAGGGACTTCCTGCGGACGGCAGCGGCAACGGGGGAGGATATGTGTTCGACTGCCGTGCGCTCAACAACCCCGGGAGGTATGAGCGTTACAGGAAAATGAACGGGACAGATGCGGAAGTCATCGCTTTTTTGGAAGAAGACGGGGGAGTGTTCCCTTTCATGGAAAATGTCTATGCTCTTGTGGATGAACATGTCAGCCGTTTTCTCGAAAGAAAGTTCACTTCTCTCCAGGTAAATTTCGGCTGCACCGGCGGACAGCACAGGAGCGTGTATTGTGCCCGGAAGCTTGCTGAACATCTTGCCGCCAGAAAAGACGTTACCGTGCGGCTTGTCCACAGGGAGCTTGGACTGGAAAAAATCTATCGCCCATGAAAACGGACTCTTCGCCCATGAAAGCCATGATTTTCGCCGCCGGGCTCGGTACAAGGCTGCGCCCGCTTACCGATTCCATGCCGAAAGCCCTTGTTCCCGTGAACGGCAGGCCTCTGATCGCCCATGTGCTGGAAAAGCTCAGGGCAGCCGGATTCGGGGAGGTCGTGGTGAATGTCCACCATTTCCCGTACATGCTTTCGGAATATTTGAGAAACAATGATTTCTGAGTGAAGATAGACATCTCCGATGAAAGTTCCTTGCTGAGGGATACGGGGGGAGGAATCATGTATGCGGAGCCTTTCCTGAAAGGCTCGGGCAGATTCCTGGTGCACAATGTCGACATCCTTTCAAATCTGGACTTGCGGGGATTTGTCAGCCGCACTCAGCCGGATGCGTTGGCCGTACTTGCTGTGAGCCGGAGGGAAACGTCGCGCTATCTGCTTTTTGACGGAAATATGCGCCTTGCAGGGTGGACAAACGTTTCTACGGGGGAAGTCAAAACCCCATACCCGTCTTTGGATCCGGAAAAATGCCGGAAAATGGCTTTTTCCGGCATACATCTCATCAGTGACGGCATCTTCAGTATTTTCAGAGAAAAGGCGATGCCGGAAGCTTTTTCCATAATCGACTTTTACCTGGAAGTGTGTGCCGAATATCCTGTCTATGGCTATGTTCCTGAAAACTTCCGGATGCTCGATGTCGGCAAGCCGGAAGCGCTTGCTTCCGCAGGGGACTTCATTAAAGATTGATTCCCCCGTTCAGTTCATCCGAGTTGCCGGAAGGCTTTTCGAGAGGGATTCTTCTCAGAGCGCGTACGGAAAGGATGATCAGCAGAAGCGATGCCACGAAAAGAAGCCAGTACATTTTGGAGGGCATGGCCTCCATCCATGAGTCACAGTCTTTCAGCGAATCAATCTGGCCTACGGCAAGAGCGAGAGTGTTGTTCGTGAAGTGCATGAGCATGGTGAGCTTGAGCGAGCCTGTCCTGTAGTATGCATATCCCATGAGACAGCCTATTGCGAATGCCGGGATCGCCTGCCATGGATTCATGTGTATCACGGCGAAGAACAGGGCCGAGATGATTATCGCCCATAGGGGTTTCATGCATGATCCGTCCGCTCTTTTATGGTTGAGCAGTCCTCTCAGTATCATTCCTCTGCACAGCCATTCCTCGAAGAACGGGGCGAATATGCTGACGCTTATGAAGTTGAGCAGGAAATTGCCCTGAGTCATGCTGTCAAGCAGTTTTTCCAGAGCTTCAGGCATGGGAGGCATCAGGGAGTTGACGGCGTCCAGGGCAAAGGCCATGGCCATGGTCGCGACAATGCATATCAGCATGGTGACGGCCGCCCCGCCTTCCGTGAAGTGGTTGCTGTCTATCCTGTATCCGGTATCGAAGGTCATCGAGCGGTAGCTTTTCGTCTTGGCGTAAATCATCGCCGGTACGAACATCACCGGATAGCTTATCAGCGTTCCGTAAGTCTCCGTCGCCTCTTTGCCCAGAGGCAGCATGCAGAGTACCGCGACATTGCCCAGCAGCGCCCCGAAAAGGAGCGCCGCCAGTAAAGCGAACATGCCTTTCATACCCGGTACATACCACGAGTATCCGGAAAGGACGTCGAAATTCTGTTTATTGCTTTTCCTGAAAAATGCCATGTCGGAAGGATGTCAGCTTATCTGTAGAGAGGGGACGGGTACACGCCCGTTTCGACAAGTTCCTTGAATTTGGCCACGACCCCGGGCCTGTCTTCTTTGTATGTGACTCCGAACCAATGCGAAGGGGTGGAAAGAACATCGCATTTACCTTCTCCGGACTTGATGATGCAGTCGACGGCGTAGGGGATGTAGAACTCTTTTTTGAGTTCCTTGGAGTTCTCCTTCAGGAATGATTCGAAGATCTTTCCGCTCTTCTCGAAATAGTCGGGAGTGAATCCCCACATGTTCATGGAACATAGAGCTTTGCCGTCAAGTACGACATGGGTTTCCCCGTTCACCGAGTTGTCTCCGTACACTTTTCCGTCACTTTCTTTGGCGATGTTCAGGTGTTCGGCTATCCCTGTGAGGTGCAGCTCCTTGTCGTAGGAGCATATGCCTCTGGAAACGCCTCCTGACTCGGACAGGGTGTGGTCGAGCTCGAAACCGACGATGCTGTATACATTTTTCGAATTCTCATGTGCGCGAAGCCAGTCTCCGAGTATGTGGAACGAGTCCTTGCCGTAGTAGTCGTCTCCGTTGATGACGGCGAAAGGTTCCTTTATCACATCTTTTGCCATCAGGACTGCATGCGCAGTTCCCCAGGGTTTCTGCCTTTCGGGATTCACATCGTAGCCGGAAGGAATTTTGTCGAGCTCCTGGGTTACGAAAACGAACTCAAGGGGAGTGCCGTCCACGCATCTGACGTGGCTGTACTTTTCCCTGACGGTTTTTTCAAACTGTTCTTTGAAATATTCGCGCACTATGTATACCACTTTCCCGAAACCTGAAGCGACGGCATCGTAGATAGAATAGTCGATTATGGTTTCTCCCGAGGGGCCGAGTCCGTCCATCTGCTTCAGGCCGCCGTAACGGCTGCCCATTCCGGCAGCGAGAACAAGTAAAGTAGGTTTCATGATAAATCTTGGATTTAATGTTGTTTGTTGGCTTCAAATTTAGCTATTTTTGCGGAAATAAATTCCAATCCGATGGGTCGCATCAAAGATATCTGGAACGGGGAACATCGTTCTTTTGTACGTTACGCTGCCGTGGTGACAGCCGCGTTCCTGATTTATATCTCTTTTCTCGGCCAGGACAGCCTGCTGCGCTGGGCGAAGGCCGGTCTGCAGCTCAGGAGCCAGAAAAGGTCCATCGAGATGTACAAGAGCGAGATAGACGGAATGAACCGTCAGCTCGACATGCTGTCTACAGACAAAGACACCCTCGAAGAATTCGCGAGAGAGAATTTTTCCTTCTCCGAACCCGGCGAGGATGTCTATATCGATGAGGACAGGTAGCCTGTCTATGGATTTCTCTAATATCCCGTGTAGTTCCAGGGAGTGATTTCCTTCAGCTCCTTCTTGACTTTGTCGCTCACTTCCAGAGTGTCGATGAAACTCTCGATCGTGTCTTTGTCGACAGGTTTTCCGGTTCGTGTGAGGGCTTTCAGAGTTTCGTAAGGGTTGGGATAGTCTTCTCTGCGGAGTATGGTCTGGATGGCTTCGGCGATTACTGCCCAGTTTGCGTCCAGATCCCTGTGCAGGGCGTCTTCGTTCAGGATAAGCTTGCCGAGGCCTTTCTTGAGGGAGGCGAATGAGATGAGCCCGTGGGCCAGAGGAACGCCTATGTTGCGGCTTACGGTCGAATCGGTGAGGTCGCGCTGCATCCTTGAAATGGGCAGTTTCAGGGAAAGGAAGGTCAGTACGGCATCCGCCATTCCGAGATTGCCTTCGGCGTTTTCAAAGTCAATCGGATTGACTTTGTGCGGCATTGCGGATGAACCTACTTCGTTCTTGTTGACCTTCTGGCGGAAATACTCCATGGAGATGTATGTCCATATGTCTCTGCAAAGGTCGATCAGTATGGTGTTTATCCTCCTCAGGCAGTCGAATATCGCGGCCAGATTGTCGTAGTGGTCTATCTGGGTGGTCGGGAATGAACGTTTGAGTCCGAGGGATGCGACGAAGCTGTCTGCAAAAGAGAGCCAGTCAATTTCCGGGTATGCCACCTTGTGTGCGTTCATGTTGCCTGTCGCACCTCCGAATTTGGCAGGGTAGCTCAGCGTTCCGAGTTGTCTCAGCTGCTCTTCGAGCCTTGCCTGATATACTCCGAATTCCTTTCCGAGCCTTGTGGGGGAGGCGGGCTGTCCGTGGGTGTGGGCAAGCATGGGGATGTCCTTCCATTTTTCGGCATCATCGGCTATCATGCCCGTTATCTCTTCGAGAGCCGGGACATATACTTTCTCCAGCGACTCTTTCAGCATGAGCGGAGTCGCCGTGTTGTTGATGTCCTGCGACGTGAGCCCGAAATGGATGAATGTCAGGTATGCTCCGAGTCCGATTTCGGTGAAGCGCTCCCTCAGGTAATATTCCACTGCTTTCACATCGTGGTTGGTCGTCTTTTCGATTTCCTTAACCCTTTCGGCCTGTTCGGGTGTGAGTTCGGTCCATATTCTGCGGAGTTTATCTTCCGTTTCCGCGTTCAGGACCCCTTCCAGCTGCGGCAGGGGAATTCTGCACAGGGCCGTAAAATATTCTATTTCAATCCTGACCCTGTATTTTATCAGTGCATATTCGCTGAAGTATTCCGAAAGCGGAGCTGTCTTTCCGGCGTATCTGCCGTCTATCGGGGAAACGGCAAGAAGAGCGTGAGTATCCATGTGTCTTTATGATTTAGTGATGCAAAAATAATCCATATCGTTGAAAAACTCAACTTGCGGCCGTTTTATCCTATGGAGGCATAAAGTTCGACGGTCCTTGCGGCTTCAGCCGCATCGTGGACTCTCAGGATGTCCGCTCCTCTCTGCAGGGCGGCGAAATGCAGAACCTGTGTCTCCGGCAGCGCTTCTTCAGGACTTATGCCGAATCTTCTGTAAATCATGCTTTTGCGGGATACCCCGACGAGTGTCTTGTGACCGGGCATCCTCAAGCTTTCCATCTCGTCCAGCAGCCGGTAGTTTTGTTCCGCTGTCTTTGCAAAGCCGAACCCCGGATCCAGAATCCAGTCTGCGATGCCGTATTCCTCCGCCTTTTTCGCGAATGCGAGGAAGTAATCCCTTACGGCCGAGGTTACGGGACTAAGTCCGTCTTTGCCATCTCTTCCGTAATCCGTAAGAGTCTGCATTGTCATGGAATCGCCGCGCATGTGCATGGCCACATAGGGGAGTCCGAGTTTTCCGACAGTCGGGAGCATCTGCGGATCAGCTTCTCCGGCCGAAATGTCGTTTACGATGAAGCTGCCGGCCAAATCAAATACCTTCTCCACGACGGACGACAGGTAGGTGTCTACGGAAAACTTCAGTCCGGGCATGTTCCGGACTATTTCCTCCATCAGGGGCCTGAGCCTCTCCCATTCCGTTTCCTCCCCTACGGGAGGAACTCCCGGACCGGTTGAACATGCTCCTATGTCTATGATGTCGGCACCCTCTCCGAGCAGTTTTTCGATTCTTGCCATGGCCGCGCCTACATCTGTTTTTCCGTCCGGTCCGAGGCATCTGCTCGCAGGTATGTATGAATTGCCGGTTATGTTTACGATTCCCATTATCTCAATCTTGCGATTGCGAGGGATTTTTTCAAACTCTTCCATTTTTTTGTCGATTAGTCCCCAAATTTGCATATATTTAGCGGATTGAAAAAACAAAAAAACAGATTATATGAAACAGATTTCTACAAAAAACGCCCCTTCTGCCATAGGGCCATACAGCCAGGCAATCGCGGAGGGCGGACTGGTTTTCGTGTCGGGACAGATTCCGATAGATCCTTCTACGGGTTCTTTTGTCGAAGGAGGCATTGAGGCTCAGACCCGCCAGTCTCTCACCAATCTCAGCCATATCCTTGAAGAGGCTGGTTCAGGGATGGAAAAAGTGTTGAAAACCACGGTGTTCCTTTCCGATATCGCTGATTTTGCCGCCATGAATACGGTCTATGCCGAGTTTTTCAAGGCTCCATACCCGGCGAGGTCGGCAGTGGCTGTAAAAGATCTTCCGAAAGGAGCTCTCGTCGAGGTCGAGTGTATCGCGGCTAAGTAATGCTTATAGTAGTTGAAGGGCTTGACGGAGCCGGCAAATCCACTCAAGTCAGGAAACTGAGGCAATATCTTGAAGAACGCGCCGGGGGATTGGACTATGTCCATTTTCCCCGGTATGACGCTCCTGTTTACGGAGAGCTGATAGGGTCCTATCTCAGAGGAGAATTCGGTGACCTGAATTCCCTTCATCCCAAACTTGTGGCTTTTCTTTATGCTGAGGACAGAAGGGATGCCTCACAGAAACTGCGTGAGGATCTTGCGGCAGGAAAATGCGTTCTGCTTGACAGATACGTTTACTCAAATGTCGCTTTCCAGTGCGCCAAGTTTCAAGATGAAAGTCAATGTAAAAGTTTGAAGGACTGGATTATAGATATGGAGTACAAATCTTTCGGGCTTCCGCGTCCCGATTTGAACCTTTTTCTGGACGTGCCGCTGGATTTCGTGCGATCCAACCTCTCTTCGGGCAGGCAGGGGAGCGACAGGGCTTATCTCGAAGGACACAAGGACATACATGAGGCCGATCTCTCTTTCCAAACTCGTGTGAGGGACATTTATTCCATGCTTTGTGCCGAGGATTCAATGTTCAAAAGGATAGACTGTGCTTCTCCCGGCGGCGGAATTCTGCCTCCTGAGGAAGTCTTTTCTCTGGTCAGATCGGAGGTTGATAAAATAATGGATTGAAGATGAATCAGATACATAGGTGTGTCAGAAGAATCTGCGCTGTCGTAATCGGATTGGTGTTTTTCATTTCCGGTATGCTCAAGCTTATGGATCCGGTCGGGGCCAGGCTTGTGGTCACGGAATACCTTAAGTTTTTCCATCTGGGATTCCTCGATTTCTTGTCGCCTTACATCGCAGTTTCGTTTGCTTTGCTTGAAACTCTGACCGGGGCCGCTCTGGTGACCGGAGTGTTCAAAAAAGCTGCGGCGGCATCGGCGTCGGTGCTGACGGGATTCTTTACCGTTGTCACCCTTGTTCTTTGGGCGGCAAATCCGCAGATGGATTGCGGCTGTTTCGGTGAAGCTGTGCATCTGACCCATTTCCAGTCTTTTGCCAAGAATGTGGTACTGTGTGTTCTGGCCATTGCGGCTTTTCTGCCTATGAGGGACTACGGGACTCCGCCGAAAAGGAAATATGTTACTTTTTCTTTGATATCTGCTCTTGCCGTGGCGGTACTTGTGAAGGCCTCGTTTCTGATTCCTCTGACGGACTTCACCCCGTTCAGCTATTCTTCCAGGCTTGCCGCTTCCGAAGAATCGGCACCCGGCGGTGACGAAAAATACATATCCACCTTCGTGTACGAGAAAAACGGCCAGACGGGTTCGTTTACCCTTGACCGTCTTCCGGATTCCACATGGACCTATGTCAGGACGGAGACCAGACTCCGCCAGGACAATATAGCTGAAACCGATTTTCCTGTATTGTCCATCTATGACGGCACGGGGGCCTATAAGGATACCCTGGCCGCTGAAGGGCTGGTGCTGGCACTTTCCGTGTATTCTCCTGCCGTGTTCAAGGAAAAGCAGTGGAAGGCCGCGGCTGATTTCGCTGACATGGCGGAAAAGGAAGGATTCAGATCTCTGGTTTTGGTTTCCGGCTCTTATGACGGCATAATGGAGGATGTCCGCGATGCCCTTTCCCCTGAAGAGGCCGACCGCCTGTCCGCCCATATCTACACGGCCGACTACAAG
>CAYWPV010000067.1:0-10834 GCA_964460265.1 uncultured Muribaculaceae bacterium
GAGATTGGGAGCGAAGATTCTGGCGTCCTCGTAGATGGTCCTGTCCTGGATGATGATGCCGTCCGACTTCGAAATCTCCACCACGTCCTTGAACCTCTTGTTCAGAAAGTAGATCTGAAGGTTGAAGGACCAGCGTTCCATGTCCTCGTAAAAATCTGACAGGTACGGATTGTAGTCCACCGATTCGTATTTGGGAGTCCACCCGTAATGGGCGGCAAGCATCCTGGTGAGCGTCGTCTTTCCGCTTCCGATGTTGCCTGCGATTGCTATGTGCATAAAAATCAAAAAATTAAATTTGCGTATCCTGTGAACCGAACAGCCCGAAAAGTTCCGCGTCAATCATTTCGCTGACCTTTTCGAAGTCTTCCGGCCTGTTCTCGAAGTCGAGCGAGTCGGAATCTATCTCAAGCACCCTGCCTTTGTATTTCCTGTGGATGAACTCGTCGTAACGTCCGTTGAGGTTGGACAGGTATTCGATGCTCATGCCCTGCTCGTAATCCCTTCCGCGTGAGTGGATGCGGGAAATCAGGTGCGGGACCGAGGCCTTGAGGTAGATCATCAGGTCGGGCATCCTGACGAGTGCCGTCATGGAGTTGAAGAGGAGCATGTAGGTGTCGAAGTCCCTCTCGCTGAGGTTTCCCATGGCGTAGTTGTTGGCCGTGAAGACATATACTCCTTCGAAAATGGTCCTGTCCTGGACAATGGTTTCCCTGCTGCGCGATATTTCAAGCGTGTCCTCGAAGCGTTTGGCGAGGAAATACATCTCCAGGTTGAAGGACCATCGCGATATGTCCTTGTAGTAGTCCTCCAGGTAGGGATTGTAGGCGACGGACTCGTATCTCGGAGTCCATCCGTAATGCTCGGCCAGCATCCTGGTGAGCGTCGTTTTTCCGGAACCGATGTTTCCGGCTACACCTATATATATATATGACATGTTGTGCGTGTATATGACATGTTATGCGATGCTTCACGATGAATGCGTCACAATGAAAATGAAGGTCCGTCCTCTTCTCCCTCCGGGAAAAGCTCTTCTTTCTCGTTGAACGGCTGGAGGAATGGATTGTGGGTGCGTTCGTGCCCTATGTTTGTGAGCGGTCCGTGTCCGGGAATCACGTCCGTGTCCCCGTCAAGTCCCATTATCTTGTCCATGACACTGACTATCAGCTTGTCGTAGTCTCCTCCGGGGAGGTCGCTGCGTCCTATCGCTCCTGCGAAGAGAGTGTCTCCGCTGAGCAGCAGGCTGTCGGCATCATCGTGGAAACACACCCCTCCCGGAGTGTGCCCCGGAGTGGATATGACCTTGAAGGCGCTTTCGCCGAAGCGCAGTGTATCTCCGTCGTGCAGGTCCGTCGTGGGGAAGTCCATGTCCTTAAGATTGAAACGGACTCGTGCGGCCAGGGTCTTGTTCAGCGCCAGGGTCGATTTCTCCAGCGGATCCATAAGTACGGGGACGGGATAGGAGGCGAGCACCATTGGTATGCCGCACACGTGGTCCCAGTGTCCGTGGGTCAGCCAGACGGCTTTGACCCTGATGCCGGCCTTCCTGATTTCTTCGTCAAGAAGCCTGAATTCGCCTTCGTCATAGCAGCCCGGGTCCACGATGACCCCCTCTCCGCTTCTGTCCCAAAGCAGAACGCAGTGCTCGCTGAACGGATTGAAGGAAAATGTCTTTACCTGAAGCATAAACAGTCGTTTTGTTGATTGTCCGGACCCTCCGGGCCGATTTTTGTCTTATTCTGCAAAAATACGTATTTTCGAAGTTTGATTCAACAGCTTATCACTAACTGAATGCCAAAGAGCAGAGAATACATAGAGATTGAGGGTGCTAATGCGCACAATCTCAAAAACGTAAGCGTAAGCATTCCGCGTAACGAATTTGTGGTGGTCACCGGGCTCAGCGGGAGCGGCAAATCCTCCCTTGCCTTCGACACCATCTATGCCGAGGGCCAGAGACGGTACATGGACACCCTGAGTCCTTACGCCCGGCATTTCATGGGCGTACTGGAGAAGCCCGAGGTGGAGAGCATCGAGGGGCTCAGTCCCATCATCGCCATAGAACAGAAGACCACGGGAAAGAATCCCCGTTCGACTGTGGGAACCATCACCGAAATTTTCGATTTTCTGCGTCTCCTCTATTCCAAGGCGTCCCGTGCGTACACTCCGGGAGGGAAGGAGATGATCCGCTACACCGATGAACAGATCATAGACCTTGTGATGAGCCGTTACAAGGGCCGCAGATGCTATCTGCTGGCTCCCGTAATCCGAGGAAGAAAGGGGCATTACAAGGAGCTGTTCGACCAGATGCGCCGGCGCGGCTACACCGAATGCCGCATAGACGGAGAAATCCGTGACCTCGGCGAAGTGACTGCATTGGACCGGTACAAACCGCATTTCATAGAGCTTGTGGTGGACAAGCTCAAGCCCGGTGACGGAGATGTGAAAAGGGTGAGGGATTCCGTGGCGGAGGCGCTCAACCGGGGCAAGGGCTCGATCGCCGTGCTGGATCAGGAAAGCGGAGAGCTGAGCCATTATTCCAAGCATCTCATGGACCCGGACACGGGGCTTTCCCTTCAGGAGCCGCAGCCGCACACCTTCTCTTTCAATTCGCCGGAGGGCTACTGCCCCCATTGCAAGGGGCTCGGCATGATTGCCGATGTCAACATAGACAGCATCATTCCCGACAAGAGCGTCTCGATAGCGGACGGTGCCATCGTTCCGCTCGGGAAGATAAGGGAGACCCGCAAATTTGACATCATCCGTTCTATAGCCAGGAAGTACAACGTGTCCCTGTATGATCCCGTGTCGGAGATTCCCGACAGCGTGATTTCACTCATCGTCTACGGGTCCGACGAGCTTTTCCGCATAGGAGACGGGCCGCAGACCGAGATGGTGTCGTTCGACGGCATAGCCGGTGATGTGGAGGACAAGATTGTCTGCCCTGTGTGCCACGGGACGAGGCTGCGCGAAGAAACCAACTGTTTCCGCATCGACGGCAAGACCATATCCGAAGTTGCTGCCATGGAAATCAGTGACTTGCAGAGATGGATAGAAGCCCTTCCGGGGAAGTTCCGGAAAAGGGAGAACGCCATTGCGTCCGACATCCTCAAGGAGCTCAGGGAGAGAATCCGGTTCATGGTTGATGTCGGTCTGGACTATCTGTCGCTTGACAGGGCCACCGCTTCTCTTTCCGGAGGGGAGAGCCAGAGAATCAGGCTCGCAACCCAGATAGGTTCGAAGCTCGTGAATGTGCTGTATATTTTGGATGAGCCGAGCATAGGTCTGCACCAGAGGGACAACCGCAAGCTGATAGCATCGCTTAAGGAGCTAAGGGATGAGGGGAATTCCGTGATGGTAGTGGAGCATGACGGCGAAACCATGCTGTCTTCCGACTGGATTGTGGATGTAGGGCCCGGAGCGGGGGAGAAGGGCGGTGAAATCTGCCTGAGCGCCCCTACCGATTATATAGTGAAAGGAGTCAGGCCCGATGCCGACACTTTGAAGCATTGCATCCTGAGGGATTCCCTGACGGCGGACTATCTCCTAGGCAAGGATTCCATTCCCGTTCCGGGGAAAAGGCGGCTGGGCAACGGACTTTCCATAGGCATCCGCGGCGCCAGTGGCAACAATCTGAAGAATGTCGACATCGACATTCCTCTGGGCTGCCTGGTTGGGATAAGCGGCGTGAGCGGGAGCGGCAAGTCTTCCCTTATCAACGAGACTCTCATGCCCGTGATAAAGAACAGGCTCTACCGTTCGAAGCTCAAGGCTCTGCCCTACGGGGAAATACTCGGGGTGAAGAACGTGGACAAGCTGATAGAGATAGACCAGAGTCCCATAGGCCATTCGCCGAGGAGCAATCCCGCGACATTCACGGGCGTGTTCAACGATATCCGGACTCTGTTTGCCGACACCATAGACGCCAAAGTGCGCGGTTTCGGTGCGGGAAGGTTTTCCTTCAACGTGGCCGGAGGACGCTGCGAGGCCTGCAAGGGTGCGGGAATCAAGGTCATAGAGATGAATTTCCTGCCTTCTGTCAATGTCGTGTGCGAAGAATGCGGCGGCAGGAGGTACAAGGAGGACACACTGGCTGTCAGGTACAAAGGGAAGAATATCAATGACGTGCTGGAGATGCCGATTTCGCAGGCTTATGATTTTTTCAGTCCCGTCCCCAAAATAGCACAGAAATTGAAGGCTCTGACGGACGTCGGTCTTGGCTATGTCAGGCTGGGGCAGTCGGCCGTCACTCTTTCGGGCGGAGAGAGCCAGAGGATGAAGCTGGCGGCGGAGCTGTTCCGCAAGGCGAGCGGGAATACCCTCTACATTCTTGACGAGCCCACCACCGGGCTTCATTCGGACGATGTCAAGGTGCTGCTGGGTGTATTGCAACAGCTTGTTGACCAAGGTAATACGGTTATAGTAATAGAGCACAACCTCGACGTGCTCAAGTCTGCCGACTACATCTTCGACTTGGGACCGGACGGAGGAAGCAAAGGCGGTTATGTAGTCGCCGAGGGAACTCCCGAGGATTTGGCGCGCAATCCTGCGTCCGCCACGGGGCCGTTCCTCAAAGAGGTGCTCTGAATATTTGAAACATAAGGATATATGCTGCTTAAAAAAATCGCTGCGGACAAAGAGGAGCTTCTTATTTACTGTGCCAATGACGGGAAGAAGCATAAGATAGAGGCCGGGAAAACTCTTGCGGAGGCTTCCCGTATGTGGTGTCCCTCCGTCAGGGACGACAGAAGCAAAAAGGAACTGCCGGTCATCGCCGCTCTCGTGGACCAGAAGGTGAAGGATCTCAATTTCCGTCTGTACAATCCGCACAGGGTGGAGTTCGTGACCTATGACGATCCCGAGGGAAGGCGCTGCTACATACGTTCTCTATGCTTCGTGCTTCAGAAGGCTGTTTCCGAGCTGCACCCGGACAAGATGCTTACCATAGAGCACTCTCTGCCGAGCGGTCTTTACTGCGAAATCAGCGAGCTTGATTCCAGAACCGGCACATATTCCAGACGTTATTTCATCAAGGACGAGGAGGTGGACGCGCTCAAGGCCAGGATGAGTGAAATCATCGCTGCGGATCTTCCTTTCACCAGTCAGAAGGTTCTTGCTGAAGATGCGGACAAAATCTTCCTTGCGCATCATCAGGGTGACAAGTCGCGTCTTCTCAGAAGTCTCGGCAAGTTCACGGCCGTGGTCTATAGCCTTGAAGACTGGTCAGATACCTTTTACGGACCGCTTGTGCCGTCGACCGGCTTTCTGAAGGTGTTCGATCTCTCGGCTTTCAACAACGGGGTCTGTCTCCAGCTTCCTGTAGTGGGCAACTTTGAGAAGATCATGCCCATGCGCCGTCAGTCCAAGATCGCCGGGTCGCTGGAAGAGTATGCCCGGTGGTGCAAGGTGATAGGCATCAACGGACTGGGTTCTCTGAACACCGCCATTTCCTCCGGCAAGGCTGTGGACATAATCAACGTTGCCGAATCGCTGCACGAGAGGAAGTATGCCATGATTGCCGACATGATTTACCAGAGGCGCGGGCAGACAAGGATAGTGTTCATAGCCGGACCTTCATCGAGCGGCAAGACTTCTTCTTCCCTGAGGATTGCCCTGCAGTGCAAAGTGCTTGGCATGAATCCGAAGGTGATAGAACTGGACAACTATTTCCTTGACAGGGAGCATACGCCGCTGGATGAAAACGGCGAAAAGGACTTCGAGGCTCTCGGCGCCATGGATCTTGACTGCCTCAACAGTCAGCTCAACGACCTGCTGGCCGGAAAGAAGGTGGAGATACCCAGGTTCGATTTCAAGGAGGGCAGGAGAGTGCCGTCCGGGAATGTCCTGCAGCTTGAAGAGAATGACATCCTCATAATGGAGGGCATCCATGCGCTGGATCCCGAGATGACTCCTTCCGTGGACAACTCACGGATTTTCAGGGTCTATGCTTCAGCTCTCACTTCGCTGCGCCTTGACGAGAACAACAACATCTCCACGTCGGACAACAGACTGCTGCGGCGTATGGTCAGGGACAACAGGGTGAGAGGCATCACGCCTGAAGAGACGATTCTTCGCTGGCCGAGCGTGCGCCGCGGCGAGGTGCGTAACATTTTCCCTTTCCAGGAGAATGCCGACGTGATATTCAATTCCGCCCTCATCTTTGAACTTCCGATGCTGAGGTACTATGCCGAGCCGCTGCTCCGGAGGATAGCTCCCGATTCCGAGGCTTACCCCGAGGCGGCGAGGATGCTGAGCTTCCTGAGCTACATCAAGCCTTTGCAGCCTTCGGAGATTGCCGCGATTCCCCCTACTTCCATCATGAGGGAATTCATAGGCGGTCAGACGCTCTGACGCTCCCTGTTCCGTCCTTTTCCGGCGCCTGTTTGGCAGGTAGACTGCGCAGGCAGTTAAACAGATTGAGGCCGGATGCCGTGTTGATTGCGAAGTCTTCATCGCGGCCGCCTTTTTCGGGGGTGATGCCTCCGCATATGTCCGCTCCGGCTATCTCCGCCACGGAGGCGATTTCCCTCAGTCCTTCTTCCAGCCGAGATTGTGTCATGTCCCCCTGATCCCAGTCCGTTCTGGCGAAATCGCGTCCCAGGACGTCTTTGTCTATGGAGATATAGACTTTCCGGCCCTTGAGGCATGACCAGTCGGGCCATGCTCCCCCTCGCGGGAATGCCCTCACATTTTCAAAGCCGGAACATTCGTCCGCCAGTGAAGGGTTTATGCCCACGATCATGACCGTGCCGACGTGCCGTCCGTGTTTTTCCAGAAATGTCCTGAGCCATCCTCCGCAGCTGAGCGTGTCTCCGAATGCCGGCGGCTGCATGTCCGGGTGATTGTCGAAAAGCACGGCCGACATGTCGCGGCAATTCTCAATAGCCGACGACATCGTCAGCATGGACATGTAGTGGTAGTCTCCTGTATCTATCCAGTTGACGGGCAGGACTTTGTCGTGCCATGTACCATTGTCGTCCGGCGGAAATGCCGTGCTCCTTTCCTTCAGCCGGTCTGACGCTGCGGCCGCTCTGCGCAGGATTTCCCCGACTGCGGAGCCGTCGCAATAGCAGTTGGTCCCCGGGATGTCGCGGCAGTCTATCAGGAATGCGGCGTCCGACGTATCCGCTGTCGGACCGCTGATGATGGACTCCGTCCCGTCCGCTGCGTGCGGAGGCGTCAGGTTCGGGAAGAGGGATTCGTACCTGCACATTCCCGAGAAATCATAGACAAAAGAAACGATCCTTCTCATGGTTCAGTTATCAGGGCATAAAAGCAATTTAGGAATTTCTTTGACTCAAATGAAACAAATCGCTATTTTTGTCGCATTGCCTTAAGAGTCGGAAGTGACTGTCCGAAGTACATGACCATAAAACCGGAAATTTATGAATCCAACTAAAGATGTCGCACTTGTGCTTTCCAGCGGTGGCCCGCGCGGCTTTGCGTACATCGGTGCTATTGAGGAGCTTGAGAGGAGAGGCTATAACATCACCTCGGTTGCGGGCTGTTCGGCCGGGTCTCTTGTCGGAGGCATCTATGCCGCCGGAGGTCTTGCCGCGTTCAAGGAGTGGATTTTCTCCCTCAACAACTTCAAGGTCTTATCCATGCTGGATGTTTCCATCGGCCGTTCATATCTGGTCAAAGGCGATAAGGTCATGGAATCCATAAAGGAAATCGTGCCTGACGTGATGATCGAGGACCTGCGCATTCCCTTTACGGCCGTGGCTACCGACCTGTACACCGGAGAGGAAGTCGTCTTCGACAAGGGAGACCTGTTCGCGGCCATCCGTTCCTCCATATCCATTCCTTTCCTCTTCCGTCCCTTCAAATATGGCTATCGGACCTTGGTCGACGGCGGCCTCACGAATACTCTGCCCATAAACCGCGTGGCAAGGAACGGGCACGACATAGTCGTGGCCTTTGATGTCAACCAGGTGGAGGAGAAGAAGATAAGTTCCTTCCTCAAGGAATCCTACAAGGAGGAGCGGGAACGCAGGCTCACAATTGAAAGGGCGTTCAAGACGGCTGAAAAGGCAGGGAGCGATGCGAACATCTCCCTGATTGACAAGGTGAAGATCATAGGAGACGAAGGCCAGAAAATAATCAGGAGCAAGATTGCGGAGAACAAGACCAAATCTCCGGTCGCGGCCGAAGAAAACTATTACACGGTCATAATGCGCTCTTTCAACATAATGAACCATGCGATTTCCGAATACTCCAAGCGGATCTATCCGGTCGATGTGC
Organism: uncultured Muribaculaceae bacterium; assembly: GCA_964460265.1. Classification (GTDB taxonomy): domain Bacteria; phylum Bacteroidota; class Bacteroidia; order Bacteroidales; family UBA932; genus Cryptobacteroides. Next base: position 8,239 of record CAYWPV010000067.1, read on the forward strand.
TCGTGGGCATGAGTTTTGACGCCTATGGGACCATTACCGACTATGCCAAGGGCAGGGAGCTTTGCGAGAAAGGCCGTGCGCTCATGGCGGAGGCTCTGGACAGATATGAAAATGAACAGTTGCGGAAATGACATTTCCGTTATAAAAAAGAATCTTGACCGGTATGAATAAAAAATTACTCTTTGGCGGAGCGGTGCTGCACGCCGCTGTTTTGGCTTTGGCAACATCTTTTGTCATCTCCTCCTGCACAGGCGGCGGGAAAGACATGGAGGTGGCCACGGCCGAGGTAGCGCCTGGAACATTCTCGCTGAACACGTTGCCCGACAAACGGCTGGTCAAAGGCGCTTCTTCCGCCAGGCAGATGCTTATGGACGGCTACACGATAAGCGTCAATCCCGTGACGGAGGGTCTGTGGGCCGAAGTCATGGGAGGAAAGGCCGAAAATCCGGATGCTCCCAAGGCGATGCTTTCGTACAAGGATTGTCTCAAGTTTACCAAAAAGCTCTCCAAGGCGACGGGCAGGACCTGGGTCATTCCGAGCGAGGCCATGTGGGAATATGCATATAAGAACGGGGCGCTGACTCCGGTCGAGGGAGCAAAGGAGTGGACTTCTTCCGTCGCGGAGGATATTTCCGATGCCAGGGTCGTGCGTGATGCCAAATCGAGGGAGCCCGTTCCTGAATATGTCAGCGGCGCGATTGTTTTCAGGGTCGCCGTCGCCGACGGGAAACCCTGCCCCCGGAATATATCCGATGCCATGAACGGGGTTCAGGGCGACAGGGAGCATGTGTCGTCCGATGAAACCGTCATCGTAAACGGTGTGAAATTTCCTATGGTTGCCGTACCGGGCGGTGTCGGGACGATCGGTGCCACTGCAGAGCAGGGTACTTATGGCGAGGCTGATGAGAAACCGGTACATGTGGTGGACATTGAGAGTTTTGAATTGGGCAGGACGGAGGTGACCGTGGCCCAGTGGCTTGCCGTGATGGATGTCCTTCCGCTCGGAAACTTTGAGAAGGAACCTGAGAAGCCCGTCATAAACGTTTCTTGGTTTGCCGCGCAGGAGTTCATCCTTAAGCTCAACTTGCTCAGCGGCAGAAAGTTCAGGCTTCCTGCCGAGGCGGAGTGGGAATATGCTGCCCGCGGCGGTTCAAGGACCGGCCATTTCCGTTATGCAGGTTCCAACAAGATAGATGAAGTCGCGGTATATGCCAAGGGTTCGGATGTCCTGAAAGTTCAGAACGTGGCTTCGAAAAAGCCCAATGAGCTCGGTCTTTACGACATGAGCGGCAATGCATGGGAATGGTGCGCCGACAGATATGCTCTGTACGGTGCGGAGGCCGGGAACGGTGCGTCCGGCGTGGCTGAAGGTACGCCGCCGGCTGAGGAGGGCGGTTCCGTCAGGGCCAAAGACGCTGGCGGCGTCGGGGAGCTGTGCGGAACGGCCGTCACTTCCGAAAGAGTGATGCGCGGAGGCAGTGCGGCTTCGGCCTGGAAGGCATGCCGTGTGTCCAACCGTTCCAAACTGCCTGCCGACAACGTGAAAAGCAGTTTCGGCTTCAGGCTTGCCATCTGACGTTGAGAAAAAATGCCGAAAAAATACGGAACGGCAAAGTTTTTGATGCTGTTGTATTTTCGTTTTGAAATACACATAAGATGCCTAATACGATAATCGGACATATTTCCCAGATTATCGGGCCTGTCGTTGACATACATTTCGACATCCCCGAAAACGAAGCGGCCCTGGAACTGCCCCGCATCCATGATGCCCTCAGAATCAAAAGGCTTGACGGCAAGTACCTTATAGTGGAAGTGCAGCAGCATATCGGAGAGGATACCGTGAGGACTGTCGCCATGGATTCCACCGACGGACTGAAAAGGGGACTTGAAGCGGAGAGTCTCGCGTCTCCTATCACCATGCCGGTAGGCCCGCAGATCAGGGGCAGGGTCATGAACGTGACCGGAGACAGCATAGACGGTCTGGGCAATCTTGACAGGGACGGCTCTCTGCCCATACACCGCGAGCCCCCCAAGTTTGAGGATCTGACCACGTCGCAGGAAGTCCTTGCGACAGGCATCAAGGTGATAGACCTTCTCGAACCGTATCTGAAGGGCGGAAAAATCGGACTTTTCGGAGGCGCCGGAGTGGGCAAGACCGTACTCATCAAGGAGCTTATCAACAACATAGCCAAGAAGCATGACGGCTTTTCTGTTTTCGCCGGCGTCGGCGAGCGTACGAGGGAGGGAAACGACCTTCTGCGTGAAATGATTGAATCGGGCGTCATACGCTATGGCGACGAGTTCCTGAAAAGCATGGAGAAGGGACACTGGGACCTTTCCAAGGTGGACAGTAAGGAGCTTGAAAAATCTCAGGTCGCCATGGTTTTCGGGCAGATGAACGAACCGCCGGGAGCGCGTTCTTCGGTGGCCCTTTCGGGGCTTACGCTGGCGGAGTCGTTCAGAGACAGCGGCGGCGGGGCAGGACCGAGAGACATACTTTTCTTCATAGACAACATATTCCGTTTCACCCAGGCAGGGTCGGAGGTGTCAGCCCTGTTGGGCAGGATGCCTTCCGCAGTGGGGTATCAGCCTACGC
>CAYWPV010000068.1:0-10545 GCA_964460265.1 uncultured Muribaculaceae bacterium
ATGTTTTACAACAGGTTAAAAAGAAAAGAGGCTGCGCCTATTTTGACACAGCCTCTTTTTGCTTCATTATCCCTTCTTGAGAGCGAGGCAGCTTTACTGCACAACCTTCCCTCCCACACACATCAGACCACTAAAAAAGGGTGCCGGAAGGCACCCTTTCAAGTTATAAGTATGTGTGGAAGATTGAATCTAAATTTCGTTCATCTCTTTCTCGTAGTCCTCCTTGCTGCCGACAACGATGTCCTGGTAGTCCTTCAGACCGGTTCCGGCCGGTATGAGGTGGCCGCTTATGACATTTTCCTTAAGTCCTTCAAGGTTGTCAACGCGTCCGCGGATGGCGGCTTCGCTGAGCACCTTCGTGGTCTCCTGGAATGATGCGGCGGAGATGAAGCTGTCGGTCTTGAGCGCAGCCCTTGTGATTCCCTGGAGAACCTGGCTTGCCGTCGCCGGCATCGCTTCCCTTGTAGCCATTGTTTTCAGACCTTGTCTTTCAAGAGAGGCATTTTCGTTCCTTTCTTCCCTTGCCGTGATGATGTCACCTGCATTGTATTTGTCGGAATCTCCCTTGTCCACTACATAGAGTTTACCGAAGATGTTGTCATTGGTATCCATGAAGACCCACTTGTCGACAAGCTCTTCAGGGAGGAACTCGGTGTCGCCGGGGTTGTTTATCCTGACTTTGCGCATCATCTGGCGTACTATGATCTCGAAGTGTTTGTCGTTGATTTTCACACCCTGCAGACGATAGACCGCCTGGACTTCATTCACGATATACTCCTGGGCTTTGACCGGACCGAGTACATTCAGGATGTCGCTCGGGGAAACTCCTCCGTCAGAAAGCTTCGTTCCTGCTCTCACGTAGTCATTCTCCTGAACGAGAATCTGTTTCGTCAGAGGGACGAGATAATGCTTCTCGATGCCGCTTCTGTTCTTGATGATGATTTCGCGGTTTCCTCTCTTGATCTTGCCCATGATGACCTCTCCGTTGATTTCGGCAATGATCGCGGGGCTGGAAGGAATCCTGGCTTCAAACAGCTCGGTGACTCTCGGCAGACCTCCCGTGATATCGCTTGATTTACCGATAGCGCGCGGGATCTTCATGATTATGTCGCCGACTTTCACTTTGTCTCCTTCGGCCACCGTGATGTGCGCTCCTACAGGGAGGTTGTACTGTTTCAGAATATTGCCTTCAGCATCAAGGATGAACATTGAAGGGTTCTTCGTCCTGTCGCGGGCTTCTATGATGACTTTGTCTCTGTTGACGGAAACTTCATCAGCCGACTCCTCGCGGTAGGTCACACCTTCATCCATATTCTCGAAATGCACTGTTCCTGCCGTCTCGATGATGGTGATGGCGTTGTACGGGTCCCACTCGCAAATGAGATCTCCATTGGATACGGTGTCTCCGTTCTTTTTGTATAGAACTGATCCGTAGGGGATATCGTATTGCGAATATGTCATGCCGGTTTCTTCGTTCACTATGCGGAGTTCCGTCATGCGGCTTACTACAACGTCACGGATGCTTCCGTCTTCATCTACCCTTTCTATCGTCCTGAGTTCCGTGAATTCAAGCTTGCCGTCATATTTGGAGCTTATGGAACTGTCAACGGCTTCTCCTCCGGCCACGCCGCCGGCGTGGAATGTTCTCAGAGTAAGCTGCGTACCGGGCTCTCCGATGGACTGTGCGGCGATGACTCCGACAACTTCTCCTTTCTCCACCATTCTGGTGGTGGCGAGGTTACGGCCATAGCATTTCGCACATACTCCCTTGCGGGATTCGCATGTGAGCACGGAACGGATTTCAACCTGTTCGATAGGCAGAGAGTCAATCAGTTCGGCATCTTTCTCCTTTATTTCCGAACCTGCGGGAAGGATAAGCTCACCGGTCAGAGGATTGAATATGTCGTGGACACACACCCTGCCGAGAATTCTTTCTCCGAGCGATTCTACAACTTCATCTTTGTTCTTTATGGCAGTTGCAATCAGTCCTCTGAGTGTTCCGCAGTCTTCCTCGTTTATGATGACATCGTGCGACACATCCACCAGACGACGTGTGAGGTAACCTGCGTCGGCCGTCTTAAGAGCGGTGTCCGCAAGACCTTTACGTGCTCCGTGGGTACCGATGAAGTATTCAAGCACCGTCATTCCTTCCTTAAGGTTGCTGATGACAGGGTTCTCGATGATCTCGGCTCCCGAGCTACCGGATTTCTGGGGTTTTGCCATAAGTCCGCGCATTCCGCACAGCTGTTTGATCTGCTGGGTCGATCCGCGGGCTCCTGAATCAAGCATCATGTACACCGGGTTGAATCCCTGCTGATCCTTGGAGATCTGCTCCTGGACGATTCCGGCGAGCTTGTTGTCTATTGAAGTCCAGAGGTCGATGACTTTGTTGTAACGCTCGTTGTTGGTGATGAATCCCATAGCGTAGCTGTTCTTGATGTCTTCGACCTGCTTGTAGCCTTCGTTGATGAGCCTGGTCTTTTCTTCAGGCACGAGAACATCTCCGAGGTTGAATGAAATGCCGGCCCTGAAAGCGCGGTCATATCCGAGGTTCTTGATGTCATCGAGGAACTTCGCCGTACGGGTGACACCTGTATTCTTGATGACTTCGGTGATGATCTTTCTCAGTGCTTTCTTGCCGAGAACTTCGTTCACGTAAGGCACTTCTTCAGGAACATACTGGTTCACGATGATTCTTCCCGGAGTGGTTTCTACCATCGCGTAACCTTTTGAAAGGTCCTGCTTGTCCTTGGGAAGACGTACGTTTATCTTCGCGTGAAGGTCGACCGCTTGTTCGTTGAGGGCTATTATCACCTCCTCAGGGCCATAGAAGTTCATGTTCTCTCCCTTGGCGCCGGGACGTATCTTGGTGATGTAGTAAAGTCCGAGGACCATGTCCTGCGAAGGTACGGTGATGGGAGTTCCGTTTGCCGGGTTCAGAATGTTCTGTGATCCGAGCATCAGGATCTGAGCTTCCATTACAGCCGCATTTCCGAGAGGAAGGTGTACAGCCATCTGGTCTCCGTCGAAGTCTGCGTTGAACGCAGTACATGCGAGAGGATGCAGCTGTATGGCTTTTCCTTCTATCATCTTGGGCTGGAAAGCCTGGATACCGAGTCTGTGAAGGGTAGGTGCACGGTTCAACAATACCGGATGCCCCTTCATCACGTTTTCAAGAATATCCCAGATTATGGGATCTCTCCTGTCCACTATCTTCTTGGCGGATTTTACGGTCTTTACTATGCCTCTCTCTATCAGTTTTCTGATTATGAAAGGTTTGTAGAGTTCCGCGGCCATGAACTTAGGCAGTCCGCACTCGTGCATGTTCAGTTCGGGACCCACCACGATTACCGAACGTGCGGAATAGTCAACACGTTTTCCGAGCAGGTTCTGACGGAAACGTCCCTGTTTTCCTTTAAGGCTGTCCGAGAGGGATTTGAGAGCCCTGTTGGACTCGCTCTTCACCGCACTTGACTTCTTGGAATTGTCAAAGAGGGAATCGACGGCCTCCTGGAGCATACGTTTCTCGTTGCGGAGAATCACTTCAGGGGCTTTGATTTCTATCAGCCTTTTGAGCCTGTTGTTTCTGATGATGACCCTTCTGTACAGATCGTTCAGATCCGATGTCGCGAAGCGTCCGCCGTCCAGAGGAACAAGAGGACGCAGATCCGGAGGGATCACGGGAATCACCTTCATGATCATCCATTCCGGTCTGTTGATTCCTTCCGATTCCTCGAACCATTTGACTATGTTCAGGCGTTTGAGAACTTCCGTTTTCCTTTGCTGTGAGGTTTCGTTCGCCATCTGTGCGCGGAGGCTCTTGGCAAGCTCCGGAATATTGATTTCCTTCAGGAGATCATAGATTCCGTCCGCACCCATCTTGGCTATGAACTTGTCCGGGTTGTCATCGGAAAGGTTGGCGTTGTCAGGGAATTTTGCCAATACGTCCAGATATTCGTCCTCATTGAGAAGCGCCATTTTGTCAAGTCCTGACAGACCTGGATTTATGACGACATATTTCTCGTAGTAGATGACGGATTCGAGCTTTTTCGACGGCATGCCGAGAAGTGCGGAAATCTTGTTCGGAGCTGATTTGAAGTACCAGATGTGCGCCACGGGAACCGTTAGGGTTATGTGTCCCATTCTCTCCCTGCGTACCTTCTTTTCCGTAACTTCCACACCGCACCTGTCGCAGACTATTCCGCGGTATCTGATTCTCTTGTACTTGCCGCAGTAGCACTCGTAGTCTTTGGTAGGGCCGAAAATCTTTTCGCAGAACAGACCTCCCATTTCAGGTTTGTAGGTTCTGTAGTTAACCGTCTCCGGTTTCAGAACCTCTCCGTAGGATCTTTCGATTATATCCTCCGGAGACGCCAGTGAAATGCTGATTTTCTGGAAATTGCTTTTGACCTTATTGTCTTTGTTATTGAAAGTTGGCATAATTGCTTCTAAACTATCGTGTTATTTAATCCAATGTAACCTTTAGACCAAGTCCTCTAAGCTCGTGCAGAAGTACGTTGAGCGATTCCGGAATACCCGGAGTCGGCATGGGATCTCCCTTTACGATAGCTTCATAAGTCTTGGATCTGCCGTTAACGTCATCGGATTTCACGGTCAGGATTTCCTGAAGAGTGTTCGCGGCTCCGAATGCCTCAAGAGCCCATACCTCCATTTCTCCGAATCTCTGGCCTCCGAACTGAGCCTTACCTCCCAGAGGCTGTTGTGTTATGAGAGAATAAGGACCGATGGACCTTGCATGCATCTTGTCGTCGACCATGTGTCCCAGTTTGATCATGTAGATGATTCCCACCGTGGCGGGCTGGTCGAAGAAGTCACCTGTGCCTCCGTCTCTCAGCTGAGTCTTACCGTATCTCGGAACTTCTGCCTTGTCGGTATAGCTGTTGATCTCGTCCATGCTCGCACCGTCGAAAATAGGAGTGCTGAACTTGAGTCCGAGCTTCTGTCCGGCCCAGCCGAGAACAGTTTCATAGATCTGGCCGAGGTTCATACGGGAAGGCACGCCCAGAGGGTTAAGCACGATGTCCACGGCGGTACCGTCGCTGAGGAAAGGCATGTCTTCCTCTCTCACGATCTTGGCCACGATACCTTTGTTTCCGTGACGGCCGGCCATCTTGTCTCCCACGGTGATCTTCCTCTTCTTGGCGATGTAGACTTTGGCAAGCTGCATCACTCCGTTCGGTAGTTCGTCTCCGATCTTCACCTTGTCAAGAATCCTCTTGCTCTTCGCTGCCTCTTCCTTCTTCGTTATGCAGTAGTTGTTTATGAGGTCGCGAATCATCTTGTTGAGATTCTTGTCGGCTGTCCACTTGTTGGAATTGATGTTGTCGTAGTCTATTGTCTTAAGCTGCTCGGAGGTGATGTCCTTTCCCTTGGGGATGATTTCAACCCCGTAGAGGTCGCTTATTCCCACGCTCTTTTTGCCTTCGGTCAGGGTCACAAGTTTTTCAAGGAATCTCTGATAGAGAGCCTCTATCTTCTTGTTGTAATCCTCCTCGATGCTTTCAATCTTCGCCTTGGCTTCGGCTCTCGAACCTCTTCTGCCTGTTTCCTTGGCGACTTTGGCATAGAGAGATGTCTTGATGACCGTACCGCTGAGCGAAGGGTTCGCTTTCAGCGAGGCATCTTTCACGTCACCTGCCTTGTCTCCGAAAATGGCCTTGAGAAGTTTCTCCTCCGGGGAAGGATCGCTTTCTCCCTTAGGAGTGATTTTACCGATCATTATGTCTCCCGGCTCTATGTGGGCACCGATTCTGACTATGCCGTCTTTGTCGAGATTGCGCGTGGCGTCCTCGCTGACGTTCGGAATGTCGGAAGTGAGTTCTTCCATTCCTCTCTTTGTCTCGCGTACTTCAGTCAGGTACTCGTCCACATGGATGGATGTGAGCACGTCCCAACGGACCATTTTCTCGGAAAGAACGATGGCGTCCTCGTAGTTGTAGCCCTTCCATGGCATGAACGCTACCATCAGGTTTCTTCCGAGAGCAAGTTCTCCGTTCTGGGTGGCATATCCTTCCGTCAGAACCTGTCCTGCCTCCACCTTGTCGCCCTTGCGGACTATCGGCTTGAGCAGAATGGTCGTGCTCTGATTTGTCCTTCTGTATATGGGAAGATGATATACCGTCACTTCAGGAGCGAAGCTTACGAACTTCTCGTCATCGGTCCTGTCATATTTGACATGGATTTCATTTGCGTCGACATAGACGACTTCTCCCTTCCTTTCGGCGGTGACCTGAGTTCTGGAGTCTATGCAGACTCTTTCCTCAAGTCCGGTGCCTACGATAGGCGCTTCGGGACTGAGAAGCGGGACAGCCTGACGCATCATGTTCGCTCCCATGAGGGCACGGTGCGCATCGTCATGCTCCAGGAACGGGATGAGGGATGCGGCTACGGATGCCATCTGGTTAGGAGCCACATCCATGTAATCCACCTGTTCTTTGGAGACTACCGGGAAGTCAGCTTCCAGACGGCACTGGATTCTGTCATCCTTGATGTTGCCGTCGTCATCCATTTTGACATTCGCCAAAGCCACATATTTGTTTTCCTCTTCTTCGGCGCTCATGAACTTCCATCCCGTGTCCGAAAGATCCACCTTTCCGTTTTCAACTTTGCGGTACGGTGTCTCGATGAATCCCAGATCGTCGATTTTGGCATATACGCAGAGTGAGGAGATAAGTCCGATGTTCGGACCTTCAGGAGATTCGATAGGGCAGAGCCTTCCGTAATGCGTGTAGTGCACGTCCCTGACTTCGAATCCCGCCCTGTCTCTGGAAAGTCCTCCGGGACCGAGTGCGGAAAGACGTCTCTTGTGGGTTATTTCCGCCAGCGGGTTCGTCTGGTCCATGAACTGAGACAGCTGGCTGGTACCGAAGAACGAATTGATTACTGACGAAAGAGTTTTGGAGTTGATGAGATCTATCGGGTTGAACTGCTCGCTGTCCCTGACGTTCATTCTTTCGCGTATTGTCCTTGCCATTCTGGAAAGTCCTACGCTGAACTGGTTTGCGAGCTGTTCGCCAACTGTCCTCACGCGTCTGTTGCTCAGATGGTCGATGTCGTCCACCGTAGCCTTTGAGTTGATCAGGCGTATGAGGTATTTTATGATTTCATTGATGTCTTCCTTGGTGAGCACACGTACGGAACGGTCGGTCTTGAGACCGAGTTTCTTGTTCAGTCTGTACCGTCCTACATCACCGAGGTCATATCTTTTTTCGGAGAAGAAGAGCTTGTCTATGACATCCCTTGCGGTCGCTTCATCCGGCGGTTCCGAATTCCGGAGCTGTTTGTAGATGTAGTTGACGGCTTCTTTCTCCGTATTTGTCGGGTCTTTTTGCAGAGTATTGAATATGATTACATACTCGCTGTCGTTTGCCTCGTTCTTCTGCAGAAGTACGGTCTTTACTTCTTCATCGAGAAGTTTCCGGATATTGTCATCGTTGATTTCATCACCGCGTTCCATTACGGTTTTTGTCCGCTCGATGGGGATGACCTCTCCTGTGTCTTCGTCTACGAAGTCTTCATTCCATGTCTTCAGAACCTTTGCGGCAAGCTTTCTGCCTTTGTTGGCTTCGAGCGTTTCCTTGTCGGCCTTGATCTCCTCGGCCAGACCGAATATGTCTATGATGTCCTTGTCGGAATCATATCCTATGGCTCTGAGCAGAGTCGTGACGGGCAATTTCTTTTTCCTGTCGATGTAGGCGTACATGACATTGTTGATGTCAGTCGCGAACTCGATCCATGAGCCCTTGAAAGGAATTATGCGGGCTGAGTACAGCTTCGTTCCGTTCGCATGCAGACTTTGGTCGAAAAAAACACCTGGCGAGCGGTGAAGCTGAGATACGATTATTCTTTCTGATCCGTTGATTACGAACGTACCGGCCGGCGTCATGTAAGGAATGTTGCCGAGGTATACGTCCTGGACTTTCGTGTCGAAGTCCTCGTGCTCCGGATCGGAGCATGAAAGGCGGAGTTTTGCCTTCAGAGGCACGTTGTATGTGAGGCCTCTTTCAAGACACTCTTCTATCGAATACTGCGGAGGGTCAATGAAATAGTCGATGAACTCGAGCTTATAGTTGTTCCTCGTGTCTTCAATCGGGAAGATTTCCTGGAAAACCTTAAAAAGACCCTCGTCCCTTCTGTTCTCGGGAGTTGTTTCAAGCTGGAAGAAGTCCTTGAATGACTTCAGCTGAACTTCAAGAAGATCCGGATATTCCAGAATTTTTGAAGTAGCGAAATTTATTCGTTTGTTGGTAGTCTTTTTTGACATATTCTGCCTGTGAAATTGGAAAAAATTTTTATATGCAAAAAGGTTTAGAGCCTATTATCCCCGGCTCTAAACCTGATTCCGCATCCCCAAAGGGATGAGATTTATTTAATCTCAACCTCTGCGCCGGCCTCTTCGAGAGAGCTCTTGAGCTGCTCGGCTTCAGCCTTTGAAATTTTTTCCTTCACTGTCTTGGGAGCGTTGTCTACAAGCTCCTTAGCCTCTTTAAGTCCCAGGCCTGTGAGTTCCTTCACAGCTTTGATTACTGCGAGTTTGGCTGCGCCGGAAGATTTGAGGATAACATCGAATTCGGTCTGCTCAGCTTCAGCTGCTGCGCCGCCTTCAGCGGGACCGGCTGCCACTACTGTAGCTGCAGGCTCAATGCCGTATTCATCTTTGAGAACTTTAGCAAGTTCCTGAACATCCTTAACTGAGAGGTTAACGAGCTCTTCAGCAAGTGCTTTTACGTCTGCCATAATTATTGTTATTTTAAATTGTTATTGTTAATCTTGAATTATTCAGCGGCGGGAGCCTGAGTTTCAGCTGAGGTTTCTTCTGCCTTTTCTCCTTTGTTCTCAAGCGCTGAGATGACTCTGCGGATAGGGGACTGGAGAAGGGTGATGATGTCGCCGATAAGTTCTTCTCTTGTCTTGATGGCGGCAAGCTCGTTGAGAGATTCCGCTCCGAGATAGAGGCAATCCTGTACGTAGGCACCTTTTACGACCGGTTTCTCAAAGCCTTCCTTCTGAAGTTTCTTGATGAGTTTTCCCGGTGCGGAAGGAACTTCCGTATACATTATGGCTGTATTGCCCTTAAGTACGTCCAGAAGCTTCTTCTGTTCGTCGTTGCCTACCTGGCCGAGGACGTGTGAAAAGAGAGTGTTCTTGACAACTGTGAGTTTTACACCGCTTTCAAAGCAACCGCGGCGAAGCTTCGTAGTCTGTTCAGCGTTCAGTCCCGATATGTCCGTAACGTAAAAGTTGGGATATTTCTGGAGTTGTGCTGAAATTTCCTCAATTATCTGTGCTTTAAGTTCTTTTCTCATAGCTTCTGATATTTTTATTCAGCACTTGCCGCTTTAACATCAAGTTTGATACCGGGGCTCATGGTCGTGCAGATCGAAGCCGACTGCAAGTATGTACCTTTGAGTGACTGGGGTTTCTGTTTAAGAATTGCAGAAAGGACAGTCTTTGCATTTTCGGTAATCTGCTCTTTGGTGAATGATGCCTTACCGATTGCGCAGTGTACGATGCCTGTCTTGTCGACTTTGAAATCGATCTTTCCGGCCTTCACCTCCTTGACTGCATTTGCGACATCCATGGTCACCGTGCCGGTCTTGGGGTTAGGCATGAGGCCTCTCGGTCCGAGGATACGTCCGATAGGACCGACTTTCGCCATGACTGAAGGGGTGCATATCACCACGTCCACATCGGTCCAGCCGCCTTTGATTTTCTCTATATATTCGTCGAGACCTACGTAATCCGCTCCGGCAGACTGTGCTTCCGCCTCTTTGTCGGGGGTGCAGAGAACGAGCACCTTCTTCTCCTTTCCTGTTCCGTTGGGGAGAGTGACAACGCCTCTTATCATCTGGTTCGCTTTACGCGGGTCGACTCCGAGCTTTACATGAAGCTCTACCGTAGCATCAAATTTTGTATAGGTGACGTCCTTTACAAGACCGCATGCTTCGGAAAGTTCATAAGCTTTTGAAGAATCAACTTTTGCTTCAGCTGTCTTCTGGTTCTTTGTAAGTTTACTCATGATGCATGTGGATTATTTGATGTCTGCGGGGAATTCGCCTTCAACTTTTATACCCATGCTTCTGGCGGTTCCTGCGACCATGCTCATCGCTGACTTGAGCGTGAAAGCATTGAGGTCTGACATTTTGCCTTCTGCAATGGTTTTCACCTGATCCCAGGTGATGGTAGCGACCTTTGTCCTGTTAGGTTCTCCGGAACCGCTCTGGATTTTCGCCGCCTCTTTCAGGGAAACAGCCACCGGAGGCTGCTTTACTACGAAAGAGAAAGACTTGTCTGAATATACGGTAATGACTACAGGCAGTATCTTTCCGGCACTCTGTTGTGTCGCCGCGTTGAACTGCTTGCAGAAGTCCATGATGTTCAGACCCTTTGAACCGAGTGCCGGTCCAACTGGCGGGGCGGGACTCGCGGCTCCTCCTTTGATCTGGAGCTTGATGAATCCGGTAACTTCTTTTGCCATGATTGTTTACTCTTTAGTTACTTGATTAAAGTTGAGATCCAGCATTG
>CAYWPV010000069.1:0-10365 GCA_964460265.1 uncultured Muribaculaceae bacterium
CCCTCACTGACAGAGCCAGAATCTGTAGTGCTACCATTACACCATATCTCAATGTCCCGTATCTTTCAATGCGGACTGCAAATCTACAACAGTTTTGCCGAATTACAAAGTTTTTGCCGAATTTTTGTCACAAAACCGTTCAATCTCCTTTTCTGAACAGCAGGACGGTGGCCCACACTTCGCAGCCTTCGCATCGGCCGACGAAGCCCAGCTTTTCCGTGGTGGTCGCCTTTAAGGAGACGCGGTCCTCCGGAACGGACATGACCTCCGACAAGGTCTTGCGCATCAGCGGGACATACGCGCCGATCTTGGGTTTCTGCAGGGCGATCGTTATGTCTGCGTTGCCGACGCTCCATCCGCGGTCTTCCGCCATCGAGAGGCATTTCTTAAGAAGAATCTTGCTGTCGGCGCCTTTCCACTCGTCCGAGCTGTCAGGGAAATGCCGCCCTATGTCACCCAGCGCCAGAGCGCCTAGAACGGCGTCGCATAGGGCGTGAATCGCGACATCTCCGTCGGAATGTGCCACGAAACCGCAGCGGGCATCAATCTTCACTCCTCCCAGCCACATGGGAAGACCTTCGGCCATGGCGTGGACGTCGTAGCCGTTTCCGACTCTGAACGGACAATCTGACATATTCATATATTAAGGCACCGTTTCTGCAAAAGTAAGGAAAAACTTCTTAAATTTGTTATTTGACAAAAAACATAAATATGCCTAAATTCGGTTGGTTCGGAGATCAGGAACATAGAGTTTTCAACTACAGACCCATATATTTTGACGAGGAAAAAGAGAAGCGTCGTCAGATGTTCGGCCGGGTTGACGGCTCCAATGAATCAAAGGATGGGAAAGGGGAAAAGTCCTATTCTCCGGGAGCTTATCTTCACGGAGCGTTCCGCGGTGGCAATTACGCCAAGCGGCGCGGTGCGAACAAGGCTCAGTCCATCATAGGTCTGATCGGACTCATCCTTGTCGGTGCAGTCCTGTTCATGATAGCGAAATTCTACACTCTGCTCTGATGGAAATACGCATTCTTCCGGGCAATGTAGCTAACATGATAGCGGCCGGTGAAGTGGTTCAGCGGCCTGCTTCTGTCGTGAAGGAGCTCATGGAGAACGCCGTGGACGCCGGTTCGGACAAAGTGGATGTGGTCATCAGAGATGCCGGCCGGACACTGATACAGGTAATTGACAACGGCTGCGGCATGTCTCCCGACGAAGCGGTGCTCTGTTTCGAGCGCCATGCCACTTCCAAGCTTGCGTCTGCCGAAGATCTGCAGCGCATAGTCACCTTCGGATTCAGGGGCGAGGCGCTTGCGTCCATTGCGGCAGTGGCGGAGGTGACTCTGAAGACCCGCAGAAAGACAGATGAAACCGGCTGCAAAGTGGAGTTTGCGGACTCGAAGCACGTTTCCACCGAGGCCGTCTCCTGCCCCGCGGGATCGAACTTCGCGGTACGGAACCTTTTCTACAATGTCCCGGCCAGAAGAAAATTCCTCAAATCCGACAACATCGAATTCAAGCATATTGCAGAAGAATTCACAAGGGTGGCATTGACCCGTCCCGGAATAGCTTTCAGCCTGGTTCACAATGACAAGACGGTTTTCACTCTCCGCAGCGCGAAATCGGTCAAGTACAGGATACAGGACCTGCTCGGCTCCAATGCCGTCGATGCGGTCGTGGACATAAAGGCCGAGACCTCGGCTGTGGATGTGGCAGGATATATCTGCCGTCCCGATCTGGCGAGAAAAACGGCGGGTAACCAGTTCTTTTTCGTGAACGGGCGCTATTTCCGCAGCGCATATTTTCACAAGGCGGTCATGAAGGCCTACGAGGGCTTGCTGGCCGATGGAGCCGTGCCTTCCTATTTCATCTTCCTTTCGACGGATCCCGGCAACGTGGACGTGAACATCCATCCTTCCAAGACCGAGATCAAATTCGAGGACGATTCCGTCATTTTTCAGGTCATCTACGCATGTGTGCGTGAATCTCTGGGCCGTAACTCCTTCGGTTCTTCGATAGATTTCGACACGGAGGGGGCGCCGGAGATGCCTGTCATCGGGAAGACTTTCGAGCATTTCCATCCCGAGATAGTGCCTCCTTCCATGGGGGGCGACCCCTACTACAATCCCTTTGAACAGGAAACGGCGGGAGACGGCTTTTCCGCAGGGGACGGCACGGGCGGGAATTCATATCCTTCTTCGGCGTATCAGCCTTCCATGTATCAGCGCAGGACGGAGGACTACAGCAAACTCTTCGATGAAGGCGCCGCCGAAACTTCTCCGATGTTCATCATGGACGGACGGTATATTGTCGTTAAAAGGGAAAAGGGCATGGCGGTAGTGAATGTTTTCCGTGCAAGGGAAAGAATTTTGTATGAGCGTTTTCTCCGTTCCATCACTTCGAACGGCCATGTCTCCCAGACCTCCCTTTTTCCCGTGCAGGTTGCCGTAGGTGCGGACAACCGGCTCGTTTTCGATGAGCACAGGCAGCTGCTGGAGTCGCTCGGATTCGACATCTCGCCTTTCGGAACAGACACCATAGTGGTGAACGGAGTCCCCGAGGGCTTCTCCTGCGACCCTGCCAAAGTCGAGGCCCTGATGGCGGACGTGCTGCTGATCCTCAACGAGGAGAAGTCCATGCTGCCGGAAGTTATGGAGTCGGCGCTCGCCGGCAGGTTCGCGAGGGTGGGCGCATCTGCAGGCCGTACTCTCATCTCCGTCCGGGAAGCGCAGAGCCTGTTGGACAAATTGAATAAATGTGAAAATCCCGTATCTTCCCCGGAAGGGAAGAAAATATCGGTCAACCTAAGTCTGGACGAAATAGAAAAGAAATTCTGATGGCATACTACGGAAGCTATGGCGGCGGATTTTTCCGCGACATGCCCAAGGTTACGAAAAACCTTCTCATCATAAACGTGATAATGTTCCTCTTCACCCTGCTGAATGAAAACTTCATGGTGGGGACGTTCGCCATGTTCTATCCCGCGTCGCGATTCTTCCACCCTTGGCAGATCATCACGCACATGTTCATGCACGGAGGCTTCTGGCATATATTCTTCAACATGTATGCACTCGTGATGTTCGGAAGCATAGTGGAGAATTCGCTCGGATGGAAAAAGTTCCTGACATTCTACTTCGTCACGGGACTTGGTGCGGCTGCGCTCCATACGGGTGTGGAATACCTTCAGGCACAGTACTATATGGCTACGGCGGATGCAGGAGGCATGGCATCGTATTACAGTCTTCTGCGTACCCCCACGCTCGGAGCGTCCGGGGCCATCTTCGGACTTCTGACGGCGTTTGCCATGCTTAACCCCGGTGCGCAGCTTACCCTGTGGTTTCCGCCCATAACCCTGAGCGCAAAATGGTTCGTGCTCATATATGTGGGCATAGAACTGTTCCTTGGAGTGAACAACCTCCAGGCCGGAGTCGCCCATTTCGCGCATCTTGGAGGAGCCTTATTCGGCTGGATGCTGCTTGCATGGTGGAGAAAGACAGGCCGTTATTATGAGCGGGACAGATGGTTATAATTCCGGGAGAATCAGAAAAATGAAACCAAAAAGGAGGGGAACGGTCTTTTTCGGTGTCACGTCAAGGGCATTGATGCTTGCCGCCGCGTTTCTTCTCGCGTTGTCATATCTTTCCATATTCATCAACCCGGCCAATGCCTGGTTCATGGCAGTCTTCGGACTGCTTTTCGCTCCGATAGCGCTGCTGAACTTGTTGTTCCTCATCTGGGCGCTTTTCAGAAGAACCAAAGCTGCGATGATACCGTTTTGTGCCCTGCTGCCTTCCATGCTTCTGCTGGGACGGATAGTGCAGTTCGGTGGAAAGGAAGACCGGGGTGACAGCGAAGGGGTCAGCGTTCTCAGCTACAATGTAGGCAGGTTCGCCTCCGCTTCGTCTGCGTCGGGCATAAAGGATCGTGAAGCCTGTGCCGATTCGGTTTTCACCCTGTTGAAGAAACTCAATCCCGACATAATATGCCTGCAGGAATTCTATCTGAAGGACGTCCGCAAGGTCGGGACTTATCTGGCAAAGAAATTCAAAGGCTATGAGATAGAGTATTTTGTCTATCCGTACTCCGACGGATGCTACGGCAACGTGACGCTGAGCCGCTATCCGATAGTTTCCAAGTCCAAGCTCGATTTCGAGGACAGCTCCAATCTGGCCATTTCATGCGATGTGGACATCGACGGGACCATGTTCCGTATCTACAATTGCCATTTCCAGAGCTACAGTCTCTCCCTGCCTTATCTGGCTGAAAAGATACGGGGCGACTACAGGGAGGCTGTCCGCTATACCGAAGACAAGATGCGCAAATCCATAAGGCTCAGGCCCGAACAGGTGGATCTGGTCATGGAGAACATAGAGAGCAGTCCGGTGAAGGCTGTGGTCGTCGGGGATTTCAACGACGGCCCTGTATCATACACCTACCAACGTCTCTCAAAGGGGCGCAAGGACAGTTTCTGTGAAGCCGGGAGCGGCATGGGGGCCACCTATTCCGCTTTCCGTCCTTTGCTCAGGATAGACTACATCCTTTATCCTGAACAGTTCACTGCCGTGAGCCACAGAATCCTGCAAAGGCCGTACTCCGACCATTACCCCCTGCTGGCGAAGATTAAACAATGAAAAACACATTATTATGAACAAAACAGCGGATGAGATACTGGCCGAAACCGTGAAGACGCTCCGGGCCGGCGGACTGATATTGTACCCCACCGATACGGTGTGGGGACTGGGCTGCGATGCCACGGACCCTGCGGCCGTGGCCCGCATCTATGAGCTGAAAAAGCGTTCGGACAGCAAGTCTCTCGTGTTGCTGGCCGACAGTCTGGACATGGTTGCGAGATACGTGAAAGAAATTCCTCCCGTCGCCGTCCAGCTGGTTGAAGTCAACGACAGGCCCATGACGGTTATTTATCCCGGAGCTTATGCCGGCAAGTCTCCTTCCGAAGGGGAAATGCCGGTCCGTGACAAGCATTTCCTGGCATACAACACGGTCGCTGCGGACGGCAGCGTGGGCATAAGGATTCCCATGTCGGAATTTTGCCGCAATGTATGCTACAAACTCGGCTGTCCCGTCGTCTCCACTTCAGCCAACATTTCAGGGGAGAAAACCCCCGCCGTGTTCAAGGATGTGGACCCGGAAATAGTCCGGGGAGTGGATTACGTCGTGGATGCGAAGGTCGTGAAAGACCCCACGGGCAGCGCCTCCCAGATAATCAAGGTGGGAGTGGACGGAGAAATCCAGGTAATAAGGAAATGACGGAGCTTTTCTATTCACACGAAGTCGGCGGCGGGGTGTGCCGTCTGGACGCCGAAGAATCCGTCCATGCCGTTAAAGTCCTCAGGCACAGAAAAGGGGACTGCATCAATGTCATTGACGGACTCGGTACCATGTACGTCTGCATCCTGACATCGGATTCTCCCAAGGCAGCGGAAGCAGAGATACGGGAGACTCATGTCGGCTGGGGCTCACATCCCTATAAGCTCACGCTTGCGGTATGTCCCACCAAGAACAACGACCGCTACGAATGGTTCGTGGAAAAGGCTACCGAGCTCGGTGTGGACGAGATAGTTCCCGTGATAGGCGAGCGCTCCGAAAGAAAAATCTACAAGACGGAACGCGCCCGCAAAATCGCTCTTTCCGCAACCAAGCAATCTCTCAAGGCGGCAGTCCCCGTCATAAGGGAGCCTTTGTCCGTCAGTGATTTCCTGCGGGAACAGAGTCCGGATGCGCTGCGTCTCATAGCTTGCTGCTACGATGACGGACTTCCGAGGGTTTCCGTCCGGGAGGCTCTTTCCGTGTACGGAGGAAATGGTTTCGTTGTCATGATAGGGCCGGAGGGGGATTTCTCACCTTCCGAAGTGTCTCTGGCTTTCGGTCAGGGATATCGTCCTGTTTCGCTCGGCCCTTCCAGGCTGCGTACCGAAACGGCTGCGGTGACTGCTGCCGCGGCAGTGTATTTCAAATATCTGTAGCCATGTATATAGGAGTCATATCTGATACCCACGGCGTTTTCAGTGACGAATTCAAGAAATTCCTCTCTCCGGTAGATGAAATATGGCATGCCGGAGACTTCGGTGGAGGAATCGGCTTTGTACACAGGATTTCCGCATTCAAACCGCTGATTGGCGTGTGCGGCAATTGCGACGCCCAAGAGATACGTTTCGAATGTCCCGTCACGCAGCTTTTCAACTGTGAGGGCATGAAGGTTCTCATGACCCACATAGGAGGCTATCCCGGCCATTATCCAGTAAATGTCCGTGCCATGATAGACAGGCACAGGCCTGACATATTTGTCTGCGGCCATTCGCATATACTCAGAATCATCTATGACAAGGAATATGACATGCTCACCCTTAACCCCGGAGCTGCCGGACTGCAGGGGTGGCAGGTAGAGCGGACTGCGCTGAGATTCAGGATAGAAGACAAAAACGTAAAAGACATGGAGATTTTCCGTCTTCCGAGGTCGTGATTTGCAGTATGAAAAAAAATAAAAAATTTTATTGTCTTTTTTAAAAATAGAAGTAAATTTGCGGCTCGATTTGAGAAATGAGTTACGAAAATAGTTAATTCAAGTAAATACAAAGACTTATGAAAAAGGTTTTCATGTCTATGGCAACAGTTGCAATGGTATTTGCAGCAGTTGCGTGCAACAACTCCGGAAAAAAGGCCGAGTCAACTGAGGCTGCCGGCACAGAGGCTGTAGAAGCTCCTGCTACCGAGGTTGGAGAGGCTGTCGATTCTTCAGATGCAGCTCATCAGGAAGTCAAGGATGCCGCCGACGCTGTCAAGGACGCTTCCCAGACCGTCAAGGATGATGTAAAGAATGTCAAGGAGGCCGCTTCGGCCGCCAAAGACGCAGCAGACGCTGTAAAGAGCCTGACAAAGTAAAAAACTGACAATCTTTCGCAGGTCTCGGGCCTGTGAAGCCGTATAGCTTTGGGAGGGTGACATCAGATGATGCCATCCTCTTTTTTTTGCGTTGCGGCATGGGGTGCGTTGCGGGATTCTCCTGTCATGCGGCTGCCGTGCCGTGCAATCCGAAAACTTGTGTATATTTATCTTCCGAACGGCGGATGGGAATCCGTGTAAAGAAACAGGAATATGGCGGTGAAAGAAAAAACAGTATGGTTCTGCACCTCATGCGGTAACGAAAGCCCTAAGTGGATGGGCAGATGCCCCTATTGCGGGGAATGGAACACCATGGTGGAAAAGACCGTGGCGACAGGGAAACAGAAACGTCCGCAGGCGGCCGGAGCTGCTTCCGGAAGCAGCAGACCTCAGCCGCTCAGCGAGATAGGGTCGGCTCAGGAAGACCGTCTTTCACTCGGTATCCCCGAGCTTGACAGGCTTCTCGGCGGCGGTCTCGTGAAAGGCTCGCTTGTCCTCATAGGAGGAGAACCGGGCATCGGCAAGTCCACGCTTTCTCTCCAGATACCGTTGTGCAGCGGGCTGAAGACACTCTATGTTTCCGGTGAGGAAAGTCCGCGGCAGGTAAAGATGAGGGCCGACAGGTTGGGCGGAGCCGGAACTGACTGCATAATCTACAGTGAAACCCTCATTGAAAACATTCTTGCCGAAGCAGGGGAAATAAGGCCGGATCTTATGATAGTCGATTCCGTGCAGACCATGTATTCCTCCAACGTGGAATCCTCCGCGGGCTCCGTATCGCAGATAAAGGAAGTGACCTCCATGCTTCTCCATTTCGCCAAGTCCACGGGCATATCGGTCATGCTGATAGGTCATATCACCAAGGACGGCTACATAGCCGGACCCAAGATACTTGAGCACATAGTGGATGTCGTCCTGCAGTTCGAGGGTGACGGGAAAGGCTCGTACCGGATATTGCGGGGCATAAAGAACCGCTTCGGCTCCACGTCCGAGCTTGCCGTATTCGAAATGACGGGCCATGGTCTGAGGGAGGTCACCAACCCCTCTGAGATGCTCATGCCCGTGCACGAGCAAGGCCTCAGCGGCATCGCCGTGGCGGTGATACTGGACGGACTGCGCCCCTTCCTTTTCGAAGTGCAGGCTTTGGTGAGCACGGCCGCTTACGGCACGGCGCAGAGAAGTTCCACAGGTTTCGATGTCAGAAGGCTGAACATGCTGTTGGCGGTCCTCGAAAAACGAGCCGGTTTCAAACTGAACATGAAAGACGTGTTTTTGAACATGGCCGGCGGCCTAAGGGTCACCGAACCCTCATGTGACATGGCCGTGGTGTGTGCCATCCTTTCCTCCAACTTCGATTTCGCTCTTCCCGCGGACATCTGTTTCGCAGGGGAAGTCGGGCTCAGCGGAGAAATCCGTCCCGTAGGACAGACGGACAGGCGGATCACCGAAGCGGCAAGGCTCGGTTTCAGGAAAATCTGCATATCCGGGTATTCCCCGGCGGGACTTCCTGCCCCGGAAGGTATCGAGATTGTGAAAGTGGCTGATATTCCTGAACTTGTAAGAAAGATTTTCAAATGATGCGTCGCGTCCTTGTGGCCCTTCTCCTGTCCTTGCTGTCTCTTTCCGTCCGCGGCGGCGAGGGCTCCAAAGTTCAGCGCTATGTGGATTCGCTCATGGCCACGGAGCAGTTTTCTTCCATTGTAGCCGGGATATGTGCGGAATATGCGGACGGCAGGCCCGTTGTCAGATACGGGGACGGGAAAATGCTCGTGCCTGCCTCCAACCTGAAGCTTGTCACGACAGGAACGGCCCTGCATGAACTCGGGAGCTCCTTCCGTTTCAGAACGGAGCTGGCCATTGTAGGAGACATAGCGGACGGGGTGTTGAAAGGCGACCTTTACATAGTGGGAGGAGGAGATCCCACCCTCTTCTCCGGAGACCCGGGAGCTGTGCCGGAAGGCGAGCTGTACGGCCTCTGGCGTGCGATGCTGGCCCGGAAGGGGATAAGGAAAATAGAAGGAGACATCATTGGGGACGGCAGATTCTTCGACGGGCAGTCAGAGGAAGGTTCATGGCTGTACGAAGACATAGGCACCTATTACGGCACGGGTTCCGATGCTCTGTGCTATTTCAGGAACGAGGCCGATTTCATGGCTGAAACCTCCTCGGAAGTCGGAGCTGCCCTGAAAATAGTCCCGTCCTACCCCCGGCTTCCGTGGATGAAATATACATGGAACTGTACGGTCGGTAAGGCCGGAACGGGAGACCGGCTCTATCTGTACACGGCGGGTGACGCACCGGCCGCAGAAATGAGAGGCACTCTCGGTAAGGATATCAGGACTAAGAAGATACGCTGCTCCAACAAATTCGGGGCATACAGCTGCGCATGGATGTTCCGGAACAATCTCGTAGGCAACGGCATGGCCGTGGAGGGAAAGGCCGCGTATGTGGACAGACAAGGCTTCGTGAGGACGGAGCCCGGCGGGAAGGCAGAGCGTGTGGCAGCAGGACGCGCCGGGATGGAAATCATAGGGGAAACCTTCTCTCCTGAACTTTCTCAGATTGTCCGCATAACAAACTACAGAAGCGACAACTTCTATGCAGAGGCCATTTTCAGGATTTTGGGCAAAAGCAGGTCGGGTTCCGCCTCGTACGGAGCGTCTTCGGAAGCCGAGACGGTGACCGTGAGAGAAATGGGACTTGACCCGTCGGCTTTTTCTCCTGTTGACGGAAGCGGGCTGTCCAGAAAGAATCTGGTCTCCGCCGGTTTCGTCTGCAGGTTTCTGCGTGCCATGCTGGCATCTCCCTCGGCGGACTCATTCATCGCATCTCTTCCTCATCCGTCAGCTAAAAATGCCGGAGGAGCCGACCCTGCCATTATCTTTTACAAGACAGGCTCTATGGATGGAGTCCGCTGCTGGTCCGGTTATGTCATCACCGAAGGAAAAAAATCAGAGGCGATGGCGTTCTCGCTGATGTTCAACAATTTCACTCTTCCGTCCGCGGAAATCACCAGACAGCTGGGCGTCATTCTCGGGATGATTGCGGAAGAGGCATGCCGTAGATGATTGTCATTTTTTTGACATCCGCTCCGGATTTTTATAAGGAAATATGCTAACTTCGCATGTCATATTGTTAATACTGACGGGCAGGCCTGACAGTCTGCCTGTACCAATTAAATAATAAGCAATGGCTAAATGCGTTTTGGTATCCGGAGGCGCCGGATTTATCGGCAGCCATGTTACCGTGGAACTTGTGGAGGCCGGTTATGATGTCGTAGTCGCGGATGACATGTCCAACTGCGACCTCACCTGTTTTCAGGGAGTCAAGAAGATAACCGGACATGAAGACCTTCCTTTCGTAAAGATGAGTTTCTGCGACAGGGAAGCCGTGGAAGACCTGTTCTCAAAGTTCGACATCGGTGCCGTCATACATTTTGCGGCGTTCAAGGCCGTGGGAGAATCG
>CAYWPV010000070.1:0-10065 GCA_964460265.1 uncultured Muribaculaceae bacterium
GTCCACGCTGTCCTTTGCCGATAGGTGTGAACAGATCCACGACCCTGCATGAAATATCCTTTTCATGTCCGTGTCCGAGAAGATTGAACTTCTCGTCAGGGAACAGAGGGGTAAGGAAATCAAAAGGTACGCGGTCACGGATAAATTCGGGAGTGCGTCCGTTGATATATTTGATTTTTACGAGAGGGAAGTACTTGTCTCCGTCCCGAGGAGGTCTGATTTCGCCCGTAACGGTGTCACCGGTTTTGAGAGCGTTGGATTTGATCTGGCTTTGGGAAACGTAGATGTCATCCGGGGAATTGAGATAGTTGTAGTCCGATGACCTTAGGAATCCGTAACCGTCCGGCATTATTTCCAGCACTCCGGTAGCCTCCACTGTACCTTCGAATTCCACCTTTGCATACTGCTGGCGCTGCTCCGAACGCTGTCTCTGCTGAAGCTGCTGGTCGATCCGCTGAATGAGCAGTTCGGCCTTCTGTTTCTGCGCGATACGTTTCTGCTCGGCCGCATCGTCAGGATTCACATTGCCCTGAGCCTGACGGCTGCGGTTCTGTTCCTGTTCGCGTGCATCGGGCAACTGCTGAACGGCATCCACGGCAGAAGCGTCTTTAAGTACGGAGGGGGAGGATTCCTTTCCTTTGGATTCCTCTGCGGCAGCGGGAGCTTCAGAAGCGTTTTTTGCTTTCTTTCCGCGACGGGATTTGACCTTTTCCGGCAAAATGTCCGCCTTTTCTTCCTTCTTCGTCTGAACATCGGACGTTTCGCTTTGTTCGGAAACTTTGTTCACACCTCCGTTCCGGGCGCTTCCGTTCTTGGGCTTGCGGCCTCTCTTCTTAGGAGCGGATGAATCCGCCAGAACTTCAGCCGGCTGCTGTTCTTTGGGGGTATCTTCCTCCGACACCTCAGCCCTCTGCTTGGGTTTTCTGCCTCTCTTTTTCTTCTCCCTGTCATCCGGCTGGGGATTCTTGGCTATATTTATGGCTTCCTGATCCAGGATTGCGAAACCAAGCTGCTCCAAGTCCATTTTCTTTGTTCCCTTTATCCCAAGTTCATCCGCTATGGAACGAAGCTGCTCCTCATCCATTGAATTAAGCTCTGCTAGGCTATGTGGCATGATTATAAAAAAGATTGATTTTCAAAAAAGATTCGTAAAAAGAAAAAGATTCGGCAAAAGACAAAGCCTCTTCTAGTTCGACCTGCTGCAAAGATAGGCATTCCGTTGAAAAAACAAAAAGGTAAGCCACAAAAAAGCCTGCAGAGATAATCAAACGGCTATCTCCTGTCCCAATAGCTGGTGGTTTTCTTGAATTTCAGCAAATCCGAGAGAGCCGATGCGTTCGCTGCAATCCTGAAACTGTAGGACTGCCATGTACCCATAGGAACCCAGGAAACCGCAATGTTGAAGCAATGCAGGTCATAGGACGCACTCAACTGCGTAGTGGTCATCTTCATGGCCGACAAGTCAAATCCTGTGGTAAGATTCAGATTCATCTTGGGGGTCAGCTTCACATTTCCGGACAATCCCAAAGTCTGCGTGATTCTGTCATTTTTGCTGAGCCGTTCGTTTGCATAGCTGTATGACCTGTTCATCGAGAAAGAATAGTTGATGTTCAATGACCAGGGGATGTTCGGATTGGTATAGTAAAGCCATCCTCCGGGGATGTACTCTCCAGTTACGGGATGGTAATATATTCGTTTGTAATAGCTTGCAGCTCCTTCACCGTCACCGGAGGAGGTCTTGGTGCCGTCGTTTCCGTTCAAGGTGCCCTTCCCGGAAAGGGAATACGACATGGACGCGCTTGCGCTCGTCAGCCTGAACGGATGTTTCCAGCCGTTTTCCACTATGCTGAACTTGTTTATACGCTGTCCCTTGCCGTCAATCGCATAAGGGTCGAGATTCATGTTGCCGCTCAGACCTACTTTACCGAAGACATTTGTGGACATCGATACACCGATGTTGCTCATCTTGAATGACTCGGATAGGAAATTGTAGCCCGTGTTCAGACTCAGGTTGTCAATCAGCTTTATCTTTTTCGTGCCGCTGCCCGTGGTATCCTTCATGTCCCTTACCTTCGCTTCCAGGTTGTTTCCTATGGATATGCTCATGCTGGCTGCCTTGCCTTTGCCGGGAGCGGAGTAAATCTGCCCCGCGTAAATGTTGTAGTCATAGGAACGGGCGACACCCGCCGTATCGACATAATTGTAGGTGCGCCATCCGTTGGCATAGGTTCCTTTCTCCGGGCTGTATGATACGGACAGCGACGGGGATATGACATGACGGATGGCCTGAAGCTTATGGTTCTTTCCGAAATTGAAAAGACCGTAAATCCTTGTGCTCATGGCAATGCTCCCCGAATAGGTCTGCGTGATGCCGAATGCCTTCATCATCCCGCTGTCCTTCTGCTCAAGAACTCCGGTGGAGGAATTGTATTCGTAATCCGACTTTCTGAAGAACCAGTTCATTCCATAGTTGACGCTCGGGGTGAAATTCAGATAGTTGAGCAGCGTAAAGTTCGGCAAACCAATCTGGAAATTATGCGTCATCCCGTTCTTGAACTTGTCCATGAAACCGGGCTCTCCGAATTCCTTGGCCTTGAAGTTGATTTTGTTCTGCAGAGCAGTGTTGTAACCCAAAGAAAACTTCTCGTAGAATTTTTCTTTTCCGACTCTGTTCTTCTGCTTGAACGGATAGAATCTCGTAACCGAGAAGGTGACGTTCGGAAAAGTAAACGCATAGGAGCTGTCCCGGGTGTTCTGGCTGTGAAGAGCATTGACGGAAAGGGTGAACTTTCCGTTCCAGTTCCTTGAATACGAAATTGATGACGAGGTCTGGTTCTGGAGAGCATCGTTCACGGAACGGGAAT
The DNA here is from genome assembly GCA_964460265.1 of uncultured Muribaculaceae bacterium. Classification (GTDB taxonomy): domain Bacteria; phylum Bacteroidota; class Bacteroidia; order Bacteroidales; family UBA932; genus Cryptobacteroides. The sequence goes on from CAYWPV010000070.1 coordinate 2,865, forward strand.
TGTACCGGCTGTTTGAAGGGCTGGAAAAATCTACGGACGCGCTGAATGTCGACCCCGGATGAGCCTTGCTGTCCTGCGAGTGCGACCACTTCATCCCGAAGTTCCTCGTCCTGAAAAAGTCCGCCGATCCCTTTTCTCCAGTCTGGTCATTTGACACATTGAGAGAGAAAGTTCCGTTGAACTTGTAATTGACCATATATCTGGAATTGACATTCAACGCCCATGACCCCAGCGTGTAATAGTCGCCTGTCACCGAAAGATCCAGATGGTCTCCGAAAACGAAATACATGCCCGCATCCCTCAGATAGAAACCTCTGGAAGTCTCCTCTCCGATGGTAGGCACAAGCATGCCGGTAGCCCTCGACGGCCTTTTGGGAATGAATCCGAACGGAATGCCGAGAGGGAGGGGAACATCTTCAACCACGACTCCGGCCGGCCCGAAAACCGTCTTCTGCGAAGGCTTGGTGATGACTTTAGCGGCGGACAGGTTCATGTAATAATGCGGATGCTCCAAATCGCAGACCGTATATTGCCCGTGCGTTATGTTGATGGATCTGTCAGGCATCATCTTTATGTTCTTTCCGTGAAGAAGTCCCTCCTGCTGCCGGGTCACCATATTGGTGATGCGGGCTTTCCTTGTGTTGAAATTGTAGCGGAGCTCTTCCATGGTATATGTGCTGCCGCCTTCCGTCATGGTGGGCTGCCCTTTCACCTCTCCGGTAAGAGTGTCCAAGGTGCCGCGGGCGAAGACCGAACCGGACTTCATGTCATATTCCATATAGTCTGCCGTAAGCTTGACTCCGCCGTACTCCACACTGACGTCACCGTAATAGTAGATGCGCCTTTGTCCTTCGGTAAACACTTCCCGGATGGAATCTTTCGCACCGGAAAATGCCGGAGCGTCAAGTGAACTATGTTTTTGAAGGTCAATGGAATCACGCTTGAAAACGGAATCGGCCCTATGGATAGAGTCCCTTACCGCCCTGACAGAATCGGAAACCGCGACACTGTCTCTGTTGAAGACTACAGCCTGGTTGAACGCCCTGCGCTGGCGTCTTCCTTTTCTTATGTCCTGCGACATAGCCGGGAAAGCTGAACACAACAGAAAGATGAGAATGCCGGCAAGCATCCCGCAACTGCTGATTCTATGTCTTGTTTCCGACAAAATCATTATTTTTGCAAATTATACAAAGATAGAGCCATTTTGAGATATTTGCAAAAACATACGCTTTTACTTCTTTTTTCTTTTCTGTCCATGCTGACGGCCATCGACGCCTTTCCGCAAAGCAAGGCCACGCCGCAGGGACTGGACGTAATATGCATTGACCCCGGACACGGCGGACACGACCCGGGATGCGTAAGCAGAGACGGAAAAAGGGTGCAGGAAAAAGACATAGTCCTGTCAATCGGACTCAAGCTAAGAAATTATCTGAAAGAAGGCTATCCGGACATGAAAGTAGTCATGACCCGCGACAGCGACAAATTCATAGAACTCGGAGAGCGTGCGGCGATAGCGAACAGAAACGGCGCGAAGCTGTTCATATCCATCCATATCAACTCCGTCGATCCCAAAAGGAACAGCAAATGGCAGGGAGTGAACGGTTTTTCAATCCACACTCTCGGACAGTCCAGAACAGGAAGAGACCTGTACTCCTCGAACATGGAGCTCTGCAAAAGGGAAAACTCGGTCATCCTTATGGAAAACGATTATGAAACAAAGTATCAGGGATTCAATCCGAACGACCCCGAATCGTATATAATTTTCAACCTGATGCAGAATTCGAATCTCGTACAGAGCCTGAAATTCGCCGAGGAGGCGGGCAAGTCCCTTTCAAAAGGTCCGGTACTCAAAAACCGCGGCATTTCCCAGGACCCTTTCCTGGTACTATGGAAAACGACAATGCCCGCCGTGCTCATAGAATGCGGGTTCATAACCGGAACTTCCGACCTTTCCAAAATCAGGACCGAAGAAGGACAGCGCCAGATAGCGGAAAACATCTACAAAGCTATAATATCATATAAGAAGAGTTATGACAGCAGCGTGAACCTTAAGTCTGACGGCCCTAAAACAGCGGGAAGCACCGAGAATCGGAATGCTGAAGTCAGGACGGACATCCCGTCCGATGCGGAAACAGCTCCTGCCGAGGTGAAAAAAGATGCCCCGAAAGTTCTTTACGGCATACAGGTACTGGCAAGCGGAAAGGAAATGAAGAAGAACGATCCTTTTTTCGCCGGACATGATTTCATGACCGTAAAGTCCGGCAGACTGTTTAAATATATAATCTCGGTTTCCGAAAAAAAGGAAGAAACATTGGCGGACTACAAGACCGTTTCTCAAAAATTCAAAGGCTCCTTCCCGGTAATGATTGAAGGGGAAAAACTGACCAGGCTTAAGTGAACAAGAATGCTTTCCAGCATGACATGGCAGGGTTTAAAACGAAAAACTACTATTTTTGAAAGATTAAAATTTACAACTTGCTGACAAGTTTATCTATAAAATCTTTTTCTTCGCATATATAATTGATACTCAGTTATTTATAAAAAGACTTCCCGGCAGAACCGTAATCGTTTAGAGTGTAAAAAAATCTAAAGAAACAATAGCGATTCGGTTTTTTTATAAAGTTTTTTTCCTCCAAATTTGTAAAGCATCATGAAGAATGGCCCCCGCATTCCGAGGCAGTTTCGAAGATGCTTTTACTACTATGGATTCACCTCTAATTCGGATGGAACAGAACGAGCACATAACCGTATGGAACAACTGCCTCAGGATCATTCAGCAGATCATCGAGCCGCAGAAGTTCGACATGTGGTTCAAACCTCTGAAACCTGTTTCGTTCAAAGATTCCACAATTACCGTGGAGGTCCCTTCCGATTTTTTCAGGGAATATCTCGAAGGTGCATATCTGGACATCCTGAAGAGAACGCTTAAACGCGTAATCGGCAACGATGCCCGTCTTATTTACAAGGTTAATCCCGTGCGCAGGCAGCCTGCTATGGAGTTTCCTTCGGCTGAGACCCTTACGCCGGTCAACAAGCCCGTTTCGATAAACACCTATCCTTCCGAAGGAAACCCGGGAGCTTTCGTTTTTCCGGGTCTGAAAAAGATTTCCATCAACCCGAGACTGAATCCTGTCTATGATTTCTCGAATCTTGTGGTGGGAGAGTGCAACAGGATGGGCGTTACGGCCGGGAAAAGCATTTCGGACAATCCGGGAAACACTCCTTTCAATCCGCTCTTCATATTCGGAGGACCGGGCCTTGGAAAAACACATCTGGCTCAGGCCATAGGACTTAAAGTAAAAGAGGAGTTTCCCGACAAGATTGTCTTGTACGTATCGGGCAGCGAATTCAAGTCTCAATACGTCAACGCGACCATAGGCAAGAACAAACTTACCGATTTCCTTGCTTTCTATTGCAAGATCGACGTATTGATCGTTGATGACATCCATGATTTGGTCGGTCCGCGCACCCAGAATGCCTTCTTCACCATTTTCAATCATCTCCATGAAAGCGGCAAGCAGCTCATCCTCACTTCGGACAGGGCGCCGGTCGATCTGCAGAATTTCGAGGAGAGACTCCTTTCCAGAATGAAATGGGGTCTGTCCATCGAGCTTCAGAGACCGGAATACGAGACCCGTCTTGCCATGCTCAAGGCGAGGGCTTTCAGGGAAGGAGTGAAAATCAAGGAAGAGGTGTTCGAATATCTGGCAAACAGGATCAAATCCAACTTCAGAGAGCTGGAAGGTACTCTTATCTCTCTCATTTTCAGGGCGACTCTTGGCCACCAGGACATAACCGTCGAGCTTGCCGAGAAGATATCCGGACAGATTGTCGGAGAAAGCAGAAAAGAACTTACCATAGACAAGGTCCAGCTGACCGTCTGTGATTACTTCAACATAACCAGAGAGGAGCTCCTTTCCAAAACCAGACGCAGAAATATCGTTCAGGCAAGGCAGATTGCCATGTATCTGAGCCGCAATCTTCTGAACTGTTCGTTATCCACCATAGGGGAAGAACTTGGAGGGAAAGACCACGCCACAGTCATGCACGCCTGCTCTACGGTCACGGATCTCATGTCCACGGACAGAGGATTCCGCAAATACGTAAACGACATAGAGAAGATGCTGACTCCCGTATAAGCCGCTGACAAAAACATGAGTATATGAATTCAGAGTCCGTACTGAAATTTTTTCGCGAGATAACCAAAATACCGCGCGAATCCGGTCATGAAGAAAAGATGACCGGTTTTCTTGTCAATTTCGCCAAGTCACACGGCCTTGCATGGAAAAAGGATGACACAGGCAACGTGCTCATCACCAAAGAAGCATCCAAAGGCAAGGAAAACGTTCCCACGCTGGTATTGCAGGCTCATCAGGACATGGTCTGCGAAAAGACGGCGGGGTCCGAGCACGACTTTGAAAACGATCCCATAGAATATGTGGTGAAGGACGGCTGGATGATTGCCGAAGAGACCACCCTCGGCGCCGATGACGGAATAGGAGTCGCTGCCTGCCTCGCACTGCTCGAAAGCGATTTGAGCATGGGCAAGATAGAATGTCTCTTCACCATCTCGGAAGAAACCGGCATGGATGGAGCGATGGCGCTGAAGCCTGGTTTTTTCAGCGGCAGAACTCTCATCAACCTCGATTCTGAAGATGAAGGGCAGCTCTTTGTAGGATGCGCAGGAGGGGTAAACACCGGAGCGCGGTTCACCTGCTCGGAAGAAGACATAAGGCCTGGATTCAAGGCTGTGAAACTCAGAATATACAATGCCATGGGAGGTCACAGCGGAGATGACATCGACAAAGAGCGCGTCAATGCGGTCCAGCAGCTCGCACGTTTCCTTTACGGTCTGCGCAAGGAAATCGGCTTCCAGCTGGAAACTTTCAACGGAGGGGGAAAACACAATGCCATCGCAAGAGAGGCGGAATCCGTCGTGTCCGTTCCTGCCGAAAAAGTGGTCAGCGTCATGGAAAGGTTCGACGCATTCCGGGCGCAGCTTCAAAAAGAGTTCGCAGTTTCGGACCCCGATGTGAAAACGGAATCCGCATGTGTGGAATCCTGCGGCAAAGCCATTGATTCCGAAGTGGCGGGAAGGTTGATATCCGCTCTTGTAGCTGTCCACCATGGTGTGCTTTCGATGAGCCGGGACATTCCGGGACTTGTCGAAACTTCCAGCAATCTGGCATCCGTGAAGATGAAAGAGAAAGGCGTGATTGAAATCTGCACGAGCCAGAGAAGTTCGGCGGATTCCGAAAAGGAATTCATAGCGGACAAAGTCGAAGCCTGCTTCCGCCTGGCCGGCGCAGAAACATACAGGTCGGATCCTTATCCGGGCTGGAAACCGAACATGGATTCCCACATCCTGAAAGTCTGCGTCGAGTCCTACCGCAAGCTGTTCCACACAGATCCGCAGGTGAAGGCCATACACGCCGGTCTGGAGTGCGGACTGTTTCTGGAAAAGTTTCCCGACTTGGACATGATTTCTTTCGGCCCTACACTCAGGGGAGTACACGCACCGGGTGAAAGGCTTGACCTGAATTCAAACGAGAAGTTCGTGAAGCATCTCACGGATGTGGTAACTAATTTCAAATAGCCATGGCTCTCTGCGCACCTTCGCTCCTTGCGGCCGACTTTCTGCATCTGGACGATGCAGTTTCCCTGGTCAACAGCTATGCCGACATCTTCCACATGGATATAATGGACGGGGTGTTCGTTCCGAACATATCCTTCGGCTTCCCAGTGGTCGAAGCTGTTGCAGACAAAGCTGAAAAGCCGCTGGATGTCCATCTGATGATCGTTCATCCGGAAAAATACGTCGGACGCTTTGCAAAGGCCGGAGCCGGCATGATCAGTTTCCATGAGGAAGAAGCCGTGAAGGACGGAAACGACCCTGGAGAAATCCTCGCCACCATCCGTTCCTGCGGCGCGAAAGCAGGGCTTGCCATCAATCCGGACATCCCTGTCGAAAATCTTTTTCCTTTCCTTGACAAACTCGACTACGTGCTCATCATGTCCGTCTATGCAGGATTCGGCGGACAGAAATTCATACCGGAATCCCTGGAAAGAATCCGAAGCGTAAAATCAGAGATACTCAGACAAGGACTCTCCGTAAAAATCGAAGTCGACGGAGGTGTGAATACCTCCAACGCAAAAAGCATAATTGACGCAGGCGCCGACATCCTCGTTGCAGGAAGTGCGGTGTTCAAATCGGACTATCCGGAACGTTCGGTACGGCTTATCAAAGGATGTAACTGATTTCCTTGAAGTTGAACATTTTCATTGCACCGTCTTCCGTCTCAACGATGAGCCGTCCGTCCTCGGCCACATCACGTATCGCAGCTTTGAAAACCACACCGCTCCGGCAATCGCTGTAGTCATGTTCCTCTCCGAGCCTGAAAAGCCTTTCCTTGTATAGGGTAGAAAGACTGTCACGTCCGCTGACGCTTCCGATCAGCTCCACATATTTCCCGAAAAAGTCCATGAAACCGTCAAGTTCAGTCCGGACATCGTAGTCATGCCCGCTTATGAGGGCCATGGAAACAGGATTGAGCAGCTGGGGAGGGAAGTCCCGCTGATTGACATTTATGCCGATGCCGACCACGCTCAAAGACAGCTCCGATTCTTCCAGCCGGTTTTCTATCAGGATGCCTGTAAGTTTCCTGTTTCTGTAGTAGATGTCGTTGGGCCATTTGATTTTGACATGGATGCCTCTGGAGCTGAAGAACTCGGAAAGAGCCACCGTGGTTGCCTTGCTTATCAGGAACTGTTCGGTTGCCTTCAGCCCTGGCAGTCCCTCATGGCCGAATCGGAGGAGAACGGAGAAAGTCAGGTTGGCTCCCGGTTCAGTTTTCCACACGTTGCCGCGCTGTCCTTTGCCGGCTGTCTGGTCTATTGCCGCCACAACTGACATATTGTCAAGGTCTCCGGCACGTCTGAATGCTTCTGAATTGGTGGAATCTACCGAATCCAGCCATATAATTGATTTCCTGAATGACATTGGCCAAGAATTTGTTTTATCTTTGTATGTTGCAAAGATAATTTTTACACACCATTATAGAGATTATATTCTAACTAAAAATGAATCAGAACCCCGTTAAGGTCATTGCGGAAGCGATGCTGGAGAAGAAAGCCAAAGCTGTAGTCTCCCTGGATTTGAGGCCCGTCGGCTCCGCGATAGCGGACTATTTCTTAATTTGCA
>CAYWPV010000071.1:0-9981 GCA_964460265.1 uncultured Muribaculaceae bacterium
ACGTACATATGCTGTCATTGCCCCCGAGTTCCGCCCTTACGGAATCTCCGCCGTCATCCGAAGTTATAAGCAGAGTCTGAGGCCATCTGATCCCGCGCCCGTATTTGTCGGACTGTCTCAGAGTCAGACTGTCGCCGTCGGCTTCGAGATAGATTTCAGGCATTCCTTTTTCGTAGATCCATGCGTCGCTGAATGCCTTGACATCTTTTTCGGAACATCCGTCAAGGATGGCAATCAGATCATCCCAAGTCGCATTGCCGTAGGCATATTTGCCGAGATATCCGCGTATACCTTTCCTGAAATTGTCCGCCCCCATGAATTCCACAAGCTTTTTCATGGCAACCGGAGCTTTGTCATAGATGATTTTGCCGTAAATCAGCCCCGCATCCGCAAGATTGTCCAGATTGCGCCGCACCGGAGTCGTGCCCTCCGTCCTGTCTTCGGAAAGTGCTGCGGAATAATAGTCTTTCATCCAGGCAAGATCATGGTTGATGCCCGGAAACATAGGCTCCGCTATCTCGGCGGCAAAATAATTGGCATAGACCTCCTTTGTCCACACATCGTTGAACCATTTCATGGTGACCATGTCGCCGAACCAGAAATGCGCGGTTTCATGCGCGATGAGATTCACCCTTTTTTCTCTTTCGTCAGGAGTGGGGTTCTTGCCGAGGAACATGGTGTTTTCATTATATAGCACGGCGCCCGGATGCTCCATGCCTCCGAACTGGAAACTCGGCACTATCACGAAATCGTACTTTTCAAAAGGAAGCTCCACTCCGGTATATTCTTCCATGTAAGAAACCGCCGTTTCGATTTCTTTGAAAATATCAGGGAGCTGGGCTATTTTCTCAGGATCCGTTTCCCTGAAGAAAGCCGTCACTTCCCTGCTTCCCGCCTTGGCCGTGTATGTCTGCCATTTTCCGGCAACGAAAGAAAACAGATAGGTAGGCAGCAGCTCCGTACAGCCGAATTCATAGCGGGTGGCTGAAGAACTGACAGGTTCCGTGTTGGACATGGCCTTCCAGCCTTCAGGGACATTCAGCGCAAGTCTGAACTTTGCCTTCATATCCGGCTGGTCGAAACAAGGGAAAACGCTGCGTGCATGGGCCGGCACGAAAAGAGTATAGAGATACTCCGCGTTTCTGTTCAGAAACCTGTCATCGGACGAAAAGACAAGGCTTATTTCATTATGTCCTTCAGCAAGGGCGGAAGACGGAACTATTATGTGTTCCTTGGAATATACCGCCTTTACAGGCATGCCGTTCACATGCAGGCTGTCGAAGTCCGACGAGGTAAAATCCAGAACGAGGTCTTCCCTGCGGGACATGTTCAGCGCTATGGTCTCTTTTCCTCTGACTTTTTCATCCAAAGATGAAGGAATATGGAATTCAATATCGTATCTGATATCGGAAACGACAGCCTTGCGGCTCTCAGCCAGCGCAAGACTCACTCCAGGCTCCACAGAAACCTTTTCTCCTCCGCACGACACGGCCATGGCCGAAAACATAAATGACATAAACGTATTAAATGATAATCTCATAAACTATCTCCTAAAAACAAACCGATACTGCAAGCAGACAAAACCTCGCATAGAGGCATCTTATACAAATTTAAGTTTTTATATTTGAATGAAGAAACAAAAGAATGTACTTAAAGCCTATCGCCTATTATCATTGCCCGATGACTTCCAAGTTCGGAATTCCACGCCAAAGCTGCGTGGTCAATAATCTGGAAGGCACGGTGGAACTGATTTCATCTGAAGTCGGCCCGGCAGCTCTCGACGGTATCGAGGGCTTCGATTTCATCTGGCTGCTCTGGGGCTTCTCCTCAAACAGAAAAAACAGCGGAAAGGATACGGTAAGGCCGCCAAGGCTCGGCGGCAACAGGACCGTAGGAGTATTCGCATCCAGATCTCCCTACAGGCCGAATCCGATCGGACTTTCCTCAGTAAGACTCATATCACGCGACGGGATGAGCCTGAGGGTCACGGGAGCGGATCTTATGGACGGCACGCCCATATATGACATAAAACCATATCTTCCCTACACCGACTCCCACCTGGAAGCAAAAGCAGGATTCACCGATCTGAACGGATGGAAAAAACTGAGCGTCAGCATTCCGGAAGAACTTGAACGGAAGCTTCGTGAAAAAAAAGGTGACGATTCGACGGAAATCCTGAAGGAGCTTTTGTCTCAAGATCCCAGACCCGGATATCAGAATGACAAGGAACGTATATACGGCATGGCCTACGGAGACATGGACGTCCGTTTCAAGGTTGACGGAGACGTCCTGAACATAACGGAAATAATCGGATTATGAAAAGAATGATCGCGGCCGCGGCATTTTGCACGCTATGCCTGTTCGCCGCCAGCCCGGCTTCGGCGCAATTCAGCATTTCGGCCGGCTATGACAGAGTGCAATACACCAAAGGAGCATCCAGATACGGCGGAGCTTTCGACGGCTTCTCCATGGAGCTCAGCTACACCTACAGACTCCACGGCATCGGACTGAACATGGGAGCAGGCTACAGTTTCGCCACAAGAAACAACGGAAACAGAATGTTCGGAACTTACAGGGCCAAGGCTACGTCCCAGGAGCAGTCCGTATACATACCGCTGAGGGTGCTGAAAGAAGTCAGACTCTCGGCCGACGGGACTAACGCCTTCTCCATATTCGGCGGAGCTTACGGCTCGTACTCTATCAAAGGCAACGACACTTATGAGTTTACCCTGGACGGCGGCGGAAAAGCCGACGCTACATACAACTATCTGGATAACAGCATGTCATACGAAGCTCCTCTGCCGGACGGAATATTCGCGGCAGTCAGCTCCGGGCACGGAGGGAAAAGGCTCACAAGGCTGGACTACGGACTGCAGTTCGGAGCAGGCTTCCGGATCTGTGATGTCCTGTATCTGGGTGCGGCATACAACATCGGACTCGCCGAACGCTTCGACAGCAGAAGCGATGGAAATCTGAGACGCAAATACATGAGCCTCAGAGCTGCATTTCTCTTTTAGGATACCTGCCATGCTGGACAGTCTCAGAAAAATCAAGGCAGTGGCCATAGATGCCGACGACACCTTGTGGGAAAACGAACCCCTGTTCCGTGAAGCCGAGAGGAAATGGGCGGAAAGCCTTAAAGAATACGGCAGTCCGGAAGAACTCTCAGCCGAACTCTACGAAGTGGAAAAGGGCAACATGGAACTTCTCGGCTATGGAGCCAAGGCCTTTACCCTCAGCCTTTTCGAGACAACGCTGAAAATCAGCGGCGGAAAGATGGACGGGACCGTAGCCAAGACCATATTGGACGCAGGCTATTCGCTTCTGCACAATCCGGCCACTCCGCTCGAAGGCGTACGGGAATGTCTTGGAAAACTTAAAGCTTCCGGAAAATACAGACTGGTGATGCTCACAAAAGGAGACCTTCTCGACCAGGAACACAAAATCCGACGTTCCGGACTTGCCGGATACTTCGACCTGACAGAAATCGTATCCGACAAGAACGGACAGGAGTATCTCAAACTCTGCAGCACGCTGGGCGTGACGCCTCAAGAATTCCTGATGGCGGGAAATTCGTTGAAATCCGACGTGAAACCTGTCATAGACATAGGCGGATGGGGGGTATTCATCCCGTTCAGGATTACATGGGAACATGAAAAAGCGGAGGCCTTCGACAGTCCCCGCCTGATTAAAGCAAACGTTTTTTCCGATCTGGAATCCCTGCTGCTGTAGCTCCGTCAGATGCTGTACAGATTGACAAGGGTTTCGTAAAGCTCCTGCCTTCCGCTCACCTGATGCGGCTCTCCGTTTCTTCTGGCATAATCCACCACATCTTCCAGACAAAGCTTTCCGTATTCGAAAGCCCGGCCTTCCCCGGAATCGAAAGAAGAGTAGCGTTCCTTTACCATGGACGGTATCGGAGACTGTTCGACAATGGCCGCCGCTTTGCTTCCGAGTCTTCCCTGCTCTCCGAATACGGGGACAACGGAAAGTATCAGAGATTCGTCTATGCCCAGGACATCCAGGACTTCCTTTGCAAGACACTTGTTTCTGAAATCCCACAATATCCCCTCGGACAGTCCCTCGACCGTAGTCGATATTTCTCCGGTAAGTCTGGCGGCAGTGAAATTTCCCGGGGAATTGAGCATGGATTCCAGACATTTTTCCGGTCCTATCACCGTCCAGCACTTTTGACGCTGCGACCGTAAGATATTTCCACCACAGGGCAGGATCCTGTTCAGCCCAACCCGGGCACGCCGAGATTATGAAACACAAAAAACGATGCGATAAATTTAGGGGAAATCGGTCTGACGTCAAAATATTACCCTTATCTTTGCCCCGATTAAAAGAGATTTATTGTCATGATTGACCATGAAGAAAACAAGAAGGAAGCGACCCGCTGCCTGAAATGTAAAAAATCGAGATGCTCCTCGGCATGTGCCGTACATACAGACGTTCCGGAAGCCATGAAGCTTTTCCTTGAAGGCAGAAAAGAAGAAGCGGCCAAAATGCTTTTCGACAACAATCCCCTGTCCGCCATCACCTGCCAGGTATGCGACTGGAAAAGGATGTGCTTCGGGCACTGCATACTCAACGTTAAAAAAGTTCCCATCCGCTGGTACGAAGTGGAACAGGAAATATCTTCTCTGGAATATCTCAAAAGCGTCCGTCTCCAATGCGCTCCCGACAACGGTAAAAAGGTCTCCATAATAGGAGCGGGACCGGCCGGCATAGTTGCGGCGATAGAACTGCTTCAGAAAGGATTTGCCGTGACCATGTTCGACGAACACGAGAGAGTGGGCGGCGTACTCCGGTACGGCATTCCCGAATTCAGGCTGGACAATGCCTACATCGACGAATATGAACGGATCCTGAAAGAGGCCGGGCTCAAATTCAAAGGCCGCGTGCAGATAGGCAAGAACATATCCCTCAAAGTTATCCGCTCGCTCAGTGATGCGGTGCTCATAGCCACGGGCGCCGATGTTCCGAGGCGGATGAACATTCCCGGCGAGGACAACCCTCACGTGATACCGGCCCTCAAATATCTTGACAATCCGGATGCCTATGTGCTCGGCAGAAAAGTGTTCGTCGTAGGCGGAGGCAACGTAGCCATGGACGCGAGCCGCACGGCCGCAAAGAACGGGCACGACACCACGCTCATCTACAGAAAGGACTTTGACAACATGCCCGCCAATACCATCGAAGTGGAAGAGGCCATGAAAGACGGGGTGCAGTTCCGTGTGCTCCAGACTCCCGTGGAAATCAAATCCGATGGAGAGCGCAACATAGCCGTAATGAAAGATTGCCAGACCGTAGTGAAGCCGGACGGACAGCTTTCCACCGAGATTCTCGACGGTACTGAAAGGGATGTCGAATTTGACGACATGATAATCGCCGTGAGCGAAACCGTGGATTTCGGCATTTTCGGGCAGGAAAAACCCGAAACCATCGGAGGGAACGGATGCCCCAAAGTCAACGGAATACAGCAGACTTCATTCTCCGATGTCTTCCTGGCAGGAGATTTTCTCTACGGGCCTAAAACAGTGGTGACGGCCGTGCACAGCGCCAAAATCGCCGTACAGGGAATTGTCGAATATCTCTCTTGAACATGGAACTTTACGAATATGCCCGTCCTGACCTGATGGACGGGAAGAAGCTGCTTTTCCTGCATGGGTTCGCTTCAAGCGGACAGAACGGCAGCGTCAAGACTCTTCGCACCCTTCTTCCTAAAACGGAGATCATCGCTCCCGACCTGGCAGTCGAACCGGCCGAAGCCATGGAAAGTCTGAAAAAACTGTGCGCCGCCGAGAAACCGGATCTGATAATAGGCACTTCAATGGGAGGAATGTATGCCGAGTTGATGGAAGGCTTCTGGAAAATACTTGTCAACCCTGCATTTCAGCTCGCAGACACTATTCTGAAGAACAACGGACTCGGCAAACAGGAGTTCCACAATCCGAGGAAAGACGGACAGACATCGTTCCTGGTTACGAAAGCCCTGCTGGAAGAATTCAGGGAATGCAGCGACGGATGCTTCGGGCACAGCGCGGAAGACAACGGAAAAGTCTACGGCCTTTTCGGCACGCACGACACTCTCGTGCCGGGCGGTTTCGAGATTTTCAGCCTGCACTACTCCAATGCCATACGCTTCAACGGAGAACATAACATGAACGACAGCGCAATCCTGCACAGCGTGCTTCCTGTCATCCAAAGAATCGACGACCTCCAGGAAGGCCGTTCACGCAAAACCGTGATGATAAGCGTGACAGACACTTTGGCTGACAGTGCCAACGAAAAGGCCAAAGGTAAGAAATACACTGAATATGAAGCCAAAAACTCTGCCTGCAAAGCATTCTGCAAGCTGTCGGAATCGTATGACTGCCACATACTTGAATCCATGCCTTACAACAGTCCCGACACATGGCGCGAAGTTGTGGAATGGGCTGAATCCCATATAGGAGTACCGGCTTGGAACAAGGTGACGGTCAGTCCGAGAAAAGACCTCATTTTAGGAGATTACCTGATCGATGCCCATGCGGACGAAAACGGAGCGGACAATTTCATGGGCACAGTCATAAAGTTCGGAGAAGAACCGTTCAAAAACTGGGATGAAGTGCTGGAATATTTCAGCAGACTCGGAGGACAGTAAAATGGGAACGGAAAGAGCGACAGACAGACTTGCCAGATACACGATCACGGCCATAGGCACAGCCCTGGCTGCCATCATCTGCTGGTACTTCAAGAACATCCTGATTTACATTATCCTTGCCGCGGTTCTGTCCCTCGTCGGAAGACCGCTTTACCTGTGGCTGACCATGCTTCCGGTCGCTCCCAATCCATCCCGATGGAAAAAGAACCATACAGGGACGTCATCCGGGAGAATATACATGCCGGAATGGCTTGCGGCGGCACTCGCCATTGTCCTCGTCCTTGCGCTCGTACTCAGCTTCTTCACCCTCATCATACCGGTGATAACCAGCGTGATGGGCGATGTATCCAAAGCCAACGTGGCAAACATGGCCCAGTCCGTATCGGCACCGCTGAGCGAGCTGAACACGAAGCTCATACACTCGTTCCCCAAACTCGGAAACGACTTCAGGATAGAGGAAGTGGCCTACAACCAGCTCATGGGAATGCTTGACGTGTCGGCCCTATCATCGGTCGTAGGGTCGCTTGCCTCCATCCTCATGGGAATAGGCATAGGCCTGTTTTCAATGGTCTTCATCGCCTTCTTCTTCATAAGGAATCCGCGCACATTCACCAACATAATCATATCCTTCGTACCGGATCGCCTGGAAAAGAAGGTGAAGGAATCCCTCGATGAGATAGGCACCCTCGTCTCCCGCTACTTCATAGGAGTGATCATAGAAATCCTTGGCGTGTCGCTCATCAACTTTCTCGGCATGTATTTCATCGCCCGCATGGGATTCAAGTATTCCATAGGCATAGGATTCATGACCGGACTTTTCAACGTAGTCCCCTATGTCGGACCATGGATAGGCGGAGCGTTGGGACTTGCTCTCACTCTTATAATCAAGTATGTATGTGCGACATCGTTCGGCATCGCTGTCAGCTTTCCGGCATTCGTTGCAATCATCATAGGCATATTCGTATTTACCCAGATGATTGACAACTACATTTTCCAGCCTCTGATTTATTCGGCAAGCATACAGGCACATCCGCTGGAGATATTCATCGTCATGCTCATAGCGGGACAACTCGGAGGCATAATCTTCATGCTCGTTTCCATTCCAGCATACACGGTGATAAGGGTCGTCGCAAGAAAATTCTTCTGCTACCTGAAACCTATCCGGATGCTTACAGGAGGGAAGCAGGACGAATGACAATGACGACAAAATGACGATAAAAGAGGAGGGTGGCCAGATGACCGCCCTCCCCTTTTTCATTGCAGGAAAGAACTTATTACTGAAGCTCCTTCAACTGCTTTACCGCACGTTCAATCATGTCTTTGGTACCGCTGCCGTCAGTGACATAGCTTTGCACCATCTCTGCATAGCTGACCGCATCGGCAATCTTACGGTACTTTTCAGCTTCCGCCTTGGCCTTTCCGACGAGCTCATTGAGCTCCCCCAGATCCTCCGGTTCGGGAAGATTGCCCGGACGCATGTTGTTGATAGCTTCGTTAAGGGCCGAAGTCGTCTTGTCCACTTCTTCCTGACTGTAATTCCGGCCGTTGCCGTTCAGCACTTCATTGCCCTGATCATAAAGGGCCATCAGCCTTGAGAAGCCATTGGGAGCCCATGGAGCATAATCCGGAACCTTGACTTTCATCTCATTCCATGCCGACTGGGCGTCACGCCTTTCTCTGGCGATCTGCATCTGCTCCCTAAGGGCCGACTTGTCCACTCCGGCGGCGCTGACGAGATCTTCCATAGCGATTTCCAGAGCATAGGTCTGAAGATCTATGTCCGCCTGTCTGTCGGAAGAAGAATAAAGCTGCGAAGCCTTCTTCATTTCTTTTTCCAAGTTGGAATAACTGTCGGCCGTATAAGCTGAAGAAGTGTAATTGCCGGCCTTGGTGAGAGCGTATGAAAGAGCTGACTTGTCCGCCTTGCCGCTCTGCACAAGAGATTTTGCCGCCGATTCAAGAGCGGCTATTTCCGTGTCGGCGGAAAGTTTGTCCAAAGAGGCTGAAGAATGGAGTTTTTCGGCTTTTGACAATTCAGACGCAAGGACGGAGAACGACGCTGAGGTGTAATTGTCCTGCTTGAAGGACTCGGCCTTCCTCATCGCAGCCTTCAGAGCCACCTTGTTAGGAGCGCTCGGGTCTCCGAGAAGATTGATGCGGAAATATCTGGTGGCATTCTTATCGGCAAAATAATCAGGAACGAAAGTGTATCCCGCAACCGTAAGCGTGTAAAGGTTGCCGTCAGTTCCTTCCTGCCCGCCGGCTCCGTTGAGTTCGATGCCGCTGAGGTCAGACTCCAAGTCGAGCGTCGCCTGGCTGTAGCTTTCGATTCCGGTCGTAGCCATGACGAGAGGTCCGTACATGAAAGCTCCGAGCCACATGGGCTCCACAGGATGCTTCCCTTCCCTGAAGGAAATTTCGGTATCCATCTTGTCAGGGCCGAAATCTATATGCTTTGAGAAAGGCATGATCACCTCCACCACGTCCTTGCCGGACCACTTCCGCGCCGGAATTTCCACATAGGAACTCGGCTTGTATTCTTTGGCGACGGACTTGCCGTTGAGCTTCACGTCGAAACCCGATGTCGCCCAATATGGCACCCTGAGTTTGAGTGCAAATACGGCCGAGCCTTTTTCAACGGTAATTGTGGATTTCTCCGAAGGCCAGAGGCAGTCCTGACGAAGGGTAACGCCCTTGGCATCCCAAGTAGCCGTGGACGGCATGTAAAGAGCGACCCACATGGTGTCTCCGCCTGTGAAATAAGCCGCTTCCTGATATTTCACATGGTTTTCGGAACCGGTACCTCCGCAGCAGCTTTCCTGAGGAGTGCGGTTTCCCCATGGTTTGGATGAGTTCAGGCCCACGGAATACTGATATGTCGTCTCATACTCATGAGCATTGACCGAGCCTACTATCTGATTGTAAAGAACTCTTTCATAGTAGTCCATATATCGGGCATCGTCCGGATCAAAGCAGTTGAGGTCCTTGGACAGCTTGGCAAGATTGTAGGCGCAGCATGTCTCGTTCATCTCCGTCATGGGGAATACCCTTCCGCTTAACCTGTCGGTGTACGAAGCCGTGGTCATGCCGGTCATCTGGGAATAAGGCTGGCGGAACATCTCGCCTATGCCCACTCCACCCATGGCATAACGGTAACGTCCCTGGATAAAGTTCCAGAAATTGTACGCAACATTATAGTAGTAAGGGTCGGAATTGAGCCTGTAGCTGCGCAACGCACCCACTATCATAGGGATATGCTGATTGGCATGGCGGGTGCGGATTTCGTCCACGTTTCTGGAAAGGGGATCCATGAACGCGGGACTGTCAAAGCA
>CAYWPV010000072.1:0-2425 GCA_964460265.1 uncultured Muribaculaceae bacterium
CTAAGCGTAGTGCTGGTATTGTTCCTGATAACGGCTTTTGCCTCTTCCATACATGACATTGCCGCCGACGGATTCTACATGCTGGGGCTTGACGACGGGCGTCAGTCATTGTTTGTCGGAATCCGGAACACTTTTTTCAGGCTGGCCCTCTTTTGCGGTCAGGGAATTCTCGCCATAATCGCCGGAAGGTTGCAGATGCTCGGCACGGAAGCCACGCAGTCGTGGGCTTATACTTTGGCGGGCTGTTCCATTTTCATGGCCGTGCTGGCCATGTGGGATTTGTTTGCGCTTCCCCGTCCTTCATCGGACAAACCTTCGGCGGAGAGAAGCGCCGCGGGAATTCTCAGGGAACTGCCCTTCCTTTTCTCTTCTTTTTTCAGAAAGAAAGGAATACTCACCGCCGTCATCTTCATGCTGTTCTACCGTTTGCCCGAAGCATTCTCCATGAAGATGCTGATTCCTTTTCTGAAGGACGCAAGAGATGTCGGAGGGCTCGGGCTGAACGATGTGCAGGTGGGCATAGCAAACGGAACAATCGGTGTTCTGTCTTTGCTCCTCGGAGGCATTCTCGGCGGTGTGGCGGGAGCGCGTTACGGGCTGAAGAGATGTATGCTTCCCATGGCGTTGAGCCTGGCTCTGCCTTGTGCAGTATATCTGTATCTTGCCGTGGCCCAGCCTGACAGCATTGTTCCGGTCTATGTGAGCATAGCAGTGGATCAGTTCGGATACGGCTTCGGTTTCACGGCATATACCCTTTACATGCTGTATTTCTGCAAAGGACAGTTCCAGACTTCGCATTATGCCTTCTGTACTGTTCTCATGACTTTCAGCATGTTGCTTCCCGGTCTTGTGGCCGGAAAAATCCAGATGGCCATAGGCTATCCAGCCTATTTCGTAATGGTCATGCTCTGTTGCGCGGTGACTCTTGCCGTTGCTTTACTGGTGAAGAAAGACGGGTGCGATTCTGATTGAGCACTCATTATATGATTCTGATTGGACGGATTTTATATATATTGAAATGAAAAAGATTGTTTTATGCACCGTCATGGTGCTCGCTCTGCTGTCTCCGCTTATGGCCGATGCCGTCACCCTGCCAGCCGTACGGCCCGGCATAGAGGTGCTCCGCGATATGGGATTCGAAGGACTCAAGGGCAAGAGGGTAGGACTTGTTACCAATCCGAGCGGTGTGGACAGGAATCTCCGGTCCACCATAGACATATTGTACGAGGCTCCGGGAGTGGAGCTTGTCGCACTTTTCGGGCCTGAGCACGGAGTACGCGGCGACATGTATGCGGGCGATTCAGTTGCAGACGGCCGGGATGCCAAAACCGGACTTCCGGTATATTCGCTCTACGGAGCTTACAGAGAACCTTCCCAGAAGATGTTGGATGGGATAGATATAATGGTATACGACATTCAGGACGTCGGCACCCGTTCCTATACTTTCATCAGCACGCTTGGTCTCGTGATGAGGGCTTGTGCAAAAAAAGGTGTGGAGGTAATGGTTCTCGACAGGCCCAATCCTCTGGGAGGTAATAAGATAGAAGGCAGTTACGTAGAACCGGGCTTTTTCTCTTTTGTCAGTCAGTTCCGCATACCTTATGTCTATGGACTCACCGTAGGGGAACTTGCCCGGATGATCAATGAGGAAGGTTTGAACAGGGGGCAGAAGGGCAACGAACAACCTCTGAGGTGCGAACTGTCGGTCATTCCCATGGAAGGCTGGACGAGGGATATGCTTTTCACCGACACGGGACTTCCGTGGATAATGCCTTCGCCCAACATCCCCTATCCACAGTCTGCGGTAAACTATCCCTCGTCCGGTATCTGCGGTGAGATAGGCTATCTGAACATAGGAATCGGTTACAATATTCCTTTCGGAGCCTTCGCTGCCGAGTGGGTCGATGCGGACAAGCTTGTCTCAAAACTTGAGGGCTACAATTTGCCCGGAACAGCATTCCGTCCCATCCATTTCAAGCCTTTTTATGGCGGCAAGGCTAAGCTCATGCTTCACGGCGTGCAGTTTTACTATACCGACTACGAAAAAGCTCATATAACCCTTACTCAATTCTATGTGATGCAGGCTCTAAGAGAACTGTATCCCGCGCGGAATCCTTTTGCAGGGCTTCAGCGGACCGAGATGCTGGACAAGGTGTGTGGTACGGATTATGTTAGGATTCAATTTGCCAAACGTATGAAAGTGGAGGATATTCTGCGCTGGTGGACGAAAGATGAAGAAGATTTCAGACGTTTGGCCGAGAAATATTACATCTACTGACTATGAGACATTCGGCTGTTTTTTCCTTTATCGCAGCGTTTTCTTTGTTTTTTGCTTGTGTTTCTCCTGACATCACGGCACAAACTCGCCGTACTGCGGGAGGTACGTCCTCTTCCCGGCGCCGTGAGGCGGCAACTCAAGACAGAC
>CAYWPV010000072.1:2525-9778 GCA_964460265.1 uncultured Muribaculaceae bacterium
GAGGTGCCGCCGCGACACAGACGCGCCGAGAGACAGCAGCGCAGGACAGACGAGGCGCCGCCGCGACGCAGACGCGCCGAGAGACAGCAGCGCAGGACAGACGAGGTGCCGCCGCGACACAGACGCGCCGAGAGACAGCAGCGCAGGACAGACGAGGTGCCGCCGCGACGCAGTCGCGCCGTGTGACGACCTCACAGGACAGGCAGACCTCCTCGCAGACAAGCAGCGGTGTTTCTTTCCGCAGAGCTGAAAGAAAAAAGACAAGCGTTGTCGCTGATACGGAACATGAAGCACAGAAAAACGGACAGAATGTAAATGCCAGGGACAATTCCGCACCTGTCCGCAATGTCACGGTGAACGGCAATGTCACTCGCAGAGGTCTTGCCCCCACCGGCAGAGAAGGTTCTTCTTATGGAGGACGTGCTGGAGACGCTCATGTCCATGACGGACTACGGATGCGCGGCCATGACGTCATGAGAGTCCCTCCAAGAGACAGGGATTTCATGACCTACGATAGAGTAGGACGTTTCTGGGGAAGAGATCCCCACTATTTCGGCTACAGAATAGAGTCCCTGCCTCCGCGTTGCGTGAGGGTGCGTTATTATGGGGTGGATTACTACCGTTACGGCAGCGTTTACTATAGACCATGGAGAGGAATCTACATCGTGAGCCGTCCTCCTGTAGGGATTGTCATAGACGATATCGTAAGCGATATGGTGTTCAGCACGGTACGTTTTGCATTTTACAGCGACGTGTACAGGGCGTATTCCGGTTTCGATTCGTATAGCCGTTACATAGATTCCCAGAACCGGCGCATTGCCAGGAACAATGCAATCCTCGCACGCCAGAATGAAGCCATGGCCCTGAACAGCGGCTCTGCGCTGTCATCGTATGACATAGCGGAAGCTCTCGGTCTGGCACAGAGTTACGCTTACGCCGACAGGGAGTATTACTACTCGGACGGAGTCTTTTACATAATGGAAGGGGGCCGTTATCAGACTATAGTCCCGCCGGCAGGAGCTCTCGTGGATGAACTTCCTGACGACTACGGCACCATAACTCTTGGAGGCGCGGAATATTACAGGGTAGATGATACCGTATACAGAGTTACCCTCATAGAGGGCCATCCTTATCTGGAGGTTCTGGGACAGATGTACGGCCGCATGGCCAGGCAGAATTCCCTTTTCTGAATAATCCGTCGAACATTTTCCGCAGAACGGAAATGTCTCCGGAGGATTCAAGCTTGACATCAGGGACGGTGAAAACTCCGTCCTTTCCTTTTTTACCGCAGAACGGAATCCCTTCCTCCTTCATGACTTCTTCCAGATGTCTGGCCACGGCGGGAGCGGGGTCTATGAACCTTATTCCCGGCCCTGCAATTTTTTCCATTGTCTCCAGCAGAAAAGGGTAGTGAGTGCAACCGAGAACTATCGTGTCCGCCCCTTCTTTCAGCAGCGGCTCCAATGATTTCCTTACGATGGATTCCGCTTCAGGCCCTGAGGTCATGCCTTTTTCCACAAGCTGCACGAATCCGTCCCCGACCTTTTCACAGATCCTGCAGTTGTCCTCGTAAGTACCTTTTGTCTTGAGATATTTCGAGCCTTTGAGAGTGCCGGCGGTAGCAAGCACGCCTATTACGCCTGAAGCGGTGCCAAGGGCGGCCGGCTTCACGGCCGGTTCCATTCCAATGAATCTTATATTGCCTGTTCTTCCTCCGCTGATGCGGAGCACACGTTCCCTGACATCTTCCGACGTGCTGTCCGAGTACCGTTCTCTCAAAAAGGTGATGGCGGCAGCCGTGGCCGTGTTGCATGCGACGGTGATGATGTCCGCCCCTTCCTTTACCAGGCGTTCGGTGATGTATCCGCACCGTTCCCGGATGTATTCAGGACTTTTGTCTCCGTAAGGGCAATGGGCGTTGTCAGCGTAGTATATGTATTTCTCATCCGGAAGGATATCGACGGTTGCCTTCAAAACCGACAATCCTCCGCATCCGGAGTCAAACATGCCTATGGTTGCCATCTTCGTGTGCTTAATGTCCTGCAAATATAGCAAATGCAGGCGGAACATCAGCTGAGTTTGCGCAGCCTTATAGTGCGTGAGTATCTGTATTCTATGGACAACCGGAGCGGAATTGAAACCGAAAAGACTGCGGACAGGCCGCATTTCGACAAAAAACTGCCTGTTTGACTTCCTTTTTTCCGTATCTTTGCCGATATGGTAACCATTGAACAGATAAAGACGCTCAAAGACAGGATTTCGGAACTCTCACGTTTCGTGAATGCGGAGGAAAAGCGGAAGGAAATCGCCGCACGTCAGAAGAAAAGCGAGGAACCCGGTTTCTGGGACGACCCCAAATCGGCTGAAACTTATCTCAAGGGCACTGCCGCGCTCAAGTACTGGGTGGACGGAATCGGTGCTCTTGAGTCCGAGACGGATGATCTTGAAGTGCTGCTTGAACTTTCAGAGGACGAGGGCGAGGTGGACAAAGCCTATGCCGATGCGGTCGGGAAGATAGAAGCCATGGAACTGAGAAACATGCTTGGCGCGGAAGGCGACAATCTGGGTGCCATACTTACCATCAACTCCGGGGCCGGCGGAACGGAGGCCAATGACTGGTCCGCCATGCTCATGCGCATGTACATGCGCTGGGGCGAACGAAACGGCATGAAAACCACGGTGTCGGAACTTGTCGACGGAGATGAGGCCGGCATAAAATCGGCCACAATCGAATTCGAAGGGGAATACGCCTACGGTTACCTGAAGGCGGAAAACGGAGTGCACAGGCTTGTGCGAATCTCTCCGTTCAATGCGCAGGGAAAACGCCAGACGACATTTTCTTCTGTGTTTGTTTATCCGCTTGTGGACGACACCATAAACATAGAAATCAAGGATTCCGATCTGGAATGGGACACTTTCCGTTCCGGAGGCCACGGCGGTCAGAATGTGAACAAGGTCGAAACAGGAGTGAGAGTGAAGCATATCCCGACGGGCATAGTGGTCGAGAATACCGAGGGCCGTACGCAGATAGGCAACAAGGAAAATGCGCTCCGCATACTGAAGTCACGACTTTATGACCTCGAACTGAAGAAACGTCAGGAAAAGCAGGCGGAACTGGAAGGCCAGAAAAAGAAGATAGAGTGGGGTTCCCAGATAAGGAGCTACGTGCTTCATCCATACAAAATGGTAAAGGACCTTCGGACGGGTTATTCTACGGCGGACACCCAGGGGGTTCTGGACGGAGACCTGAACGAATTCATGCGCAGATACCTTATGCAGCAGGGGGAGGGCAGTGCGGCTCCGGTCCCCGATGAGGAATGAATCAAACTACAATCTATAACTATATGGAATTCAAATATGCTCCAATGTTTCAGCTTGGTGAGGACAAGACTGAATATTACAAAATTCCGGGATCGGAAAAATACGTTTCCAAAGGCGATTTTGAAGGCAAGCCCATTCTGAAAGTCAGCAGGGAAGGTCTTACCGTCATGGCCAACACGGCATTCCGTGACGTGAACTTCCTTCTGCGCCGTTCCCATAACGAGCAGGTCGCCAAAATCCTGAAGGATCCGGAAGCCAGCGCCAACGACAAATATGTCGCTCTGACGTTTCTCCGCAATGCCGAGGTGGCCGCCAAAGGCAAGCTTCCTCTCTGCCAGGATACCGGAACTGCAATAGTCCACGGGGAGAAAGGACAGCAGGTGTGGACGGGTTTCAATGATGAGGAGGCCCTTTCGCTTGGAGTATACAAGACCTACACCGAGGAGAACCTTCGCTATTCCCAGAACGCACCTCTGGACATGTACAAGGAAGTGAATACAAAGTGCAATCTTCCTGCCCAGATAGACATAGAGGCTGTCGAAGGGGACGAATACCGTTTCCTCTGCGTTGTCAAGGGGGGCGGAAGCGCCAACAAGACCTATCTTTATCAGGAGACCAAGGCCCGCATACAGAATCCGGGCACGCTGGTCCCCTTCCTTGTGGCTAAGATCAAGACGCTCGGCACCGCGGCATGTCCGCCTTACCATATCGCCATAGTCGTGGGAGGTACATCTGCCGAAAGAAACCTTCTCACGGTCAAGCTGGCTTCGGCCCATTACTACGACAGCCTTCCGGTCACCGGAGATGAGACAGGCCGGGCTTTCAGGGATGTTGAGCTTGAAAAACAGATACTTGAAGAAACCCATAAGATAGGTCTTGGGGCTCAGTTCGGAGGCAAATACCTTGCACACGATGTCCGCATCGTCCGTCTTCCTCGTCACGGAGCAAGCTGTCCCATCGGTCTCGGAGTGAGCTGCTCCGCTGACAGGAATATCAAGACCAAGATAAACGGTGAGGGAATCTGGATTGAAAAACTTGATGACAAGCCCTATGAACTTATTCCCGAAGAACTGCGCAGAGCAGGAGAGGGCGATGCCGTGCAGATCAATCTCGATCAGCCCATAAAGGAAGTGTGCAAGACTCTTTCCAAATACCCGGTCAGCACCAGGGTGAGCCTCAACGGAACCATAATCGTGGCGCGTGACATAGCCCACGCCAAGATCAAGGCCCGTCTCGATGCCGGAGAGGGGATGCCTCAGTACTTTAAGGATCACCCGATTCTTTACGCCGGACCCGCAAAGACTCCCGCAGGAATGGCCTGCGGTTCGATGGGCCCTACAACCGCCGGACGAATGGATCCTTATGTCGATGAGTTCCAGGATCACGGCGGCTCCCTCGTCATGATTGCGAAAGGCAACCGCAGCCAGGTCGTGACCGATGCATGCAAGAAACACGGAGGATTCTATCTCGGCTCCATCGGAGGCCCGGCCGCCATCCTTTCCCAAAGCAGCATAAAGAGCATCGAGTGTGTGGAGTATCCCGAGCTTGGCATGGAGGCAATCTGGAAGATAAGAGTGGAAAACTTCCCTGCCTTCATACTCGTTGATGACAAGGGCAATGATTTCTTCAAAACCATAGGACTTTAGCCGGAATGAACGGATTCTTTAAAATAGGAGCGCTTGCCGCAGGAGCGTCTGCCCTTGCGGCATGTTCCCAGAAAACCCAACCTCAAAAACCCAATGTGGTTTTCATCCTTGCGGATGACCTCGGCTGGGGCGACCTTGGCTGTTACGGGCAGGAACTTTTCACGACGCCCAACATCGATGCTCTTGCCGGAGAAGGCATACGGTTTACCCAGTGCTATTCGGGAACTGCCGTGAGCGCGCCTTCGCGCAGCTGTCTGCTGACAGGAACACACAGCGGACATTCCTACATAAGAGGCAACAAGAAAGTGCCGCCGGAGGGGCAGTATCCGCTTCCGGAGGACAGCCATACCATATTCGATGATTTCAAGGAGGCAGGCTACACGACCGGAGCCTTCGGCAAATGGGGTCTCGGCCCCATAGGCTCGACGGGAGATCCTTCCGGGCAGGGAGTTGACCTGTTTTTCGGCTACAACTGCCAGACTCTTGCCCACAGCTACTATCCCGATCATCTTTGGAAGAACGGAGAAAAGCTGATGCTTGAGGGAAACACGGACGATGTGCCCTACGGCGAGGGGACTTATTCGGCCGACATGATTCATGAGGCCGCTCTGGACTTCATGGAGCAGGCGGTCAAAGACGGGAAGCCGTTCTTCATGTGGTATCCGACCACCATTCCCCATGCGGAACTGATCGTCCCTCAGGACAGCATCCTGGCAAAATATAAGGGCGTTTTCCCGGAGACTCCGTACAAAGGAGAGGATTTGGGCGCTCCTCGTTTCCGTATAGGAGGGTATTGTTCCCAGGAATATCCTCATGCCACTTTTGCGGCAATGGTTTCGCGTCTTGACATGTATGTAGGACAGATTACCGCCAAACTTAAGGAACTTGGGGTCTATGACAACACCATAATCATATTCTCCAGCGACAACGGCCCTCATCTTGAAGGCGGAGCCGATCCGGACTTCTTCAACAGCAACGGCCCGTGGAGAGGGTATAAGAGAGATCTTTATGAAGGCGGAGTGCGTGTGCCCATGATCGTGTCATGGGAAGGACACACTCCCAAGGGCAGGGATTCGGATCTGATGTGCTCCTTCTGGGATCTGATGCCCACGTTCCGCAAGGTTCTTGACAGCAATGCCGACGTGTCCGGGATGGACGGAATCAGCATCCTCCCTGAGATTGAAGGCAGGGGAGGGCAGACGCAGCACGATTTCATGTATTTCGAACTTGCCGAAAGCAGAGCCCAGGCTTCACGCATCGGGCCTTGGAAGCTTGTGCACCTTGGAATAGGCGGTGACGAACGTTACGAGCTTTACAATCTGGATGAGGATCCGGGAGAGGAACATGACCTTCTGTCCGAGTTCCCTGAAAAGGCGGAGGAGCTGAAGGCGGTTATGGAGAAGGAACATGTCCCCAGCCACCTTTTTCCTCTGTTCCCGGGAGAGTGATCAGAGCAGTTCCTGCAGGTTTACGCTCAGTTTGAACATTTCCTGATTTCCGAGCATCCCCTCACCGTTCATGTGCAGGACCGCGGAAATGCCGAGATAGACACCGTTGCAGATTCGGGGCATCCAGCTTGCCTCGAATCTGTCGTATATGTGAGTTCCCGAGTCTCCTTCCTTGTCCAGACGGAAGAAAGGGTCCGAACAATACAGCCTGTCTCCGTACATGATGCCGCCCGCATCGGTCTCATTGTAATAGGGAAGGAGGTCAGTTCCGCAGAAAAAGCTGTTCTCCAGCTGTACGTTCCATTGGCGGATGGCTGCGGTAAACTCCATGACTCCGGAAAAGTCGAATCCGTTGCCGAGCCTTCTGTCACGCTGTATGGACTCCAGCCAGCCAACCTTTATGTGGAAACCCTGGAGGGAGGCGTTCAAGAGACTTTTAATATCGACCTTTGCATAGGGTTCGGCCAGAATGTTGTCGACCACGCCTTTTACAAGTTCGGAGTTGGCGTAGTGGATGCCGTAGGCATTGTATCCGAGCGTGAGCCAGCCCCATTTTCCGTGACCGGCCGACATCAGCATGAATTTTTCTCTGGTTTCGGGCGATGAGCCTATCTTTCCTGTCCAGTCACATGCGAATTCCAACCTGTAATCCTTTCCGGCCAGACTCATCAGCACCCCTTCAATGTTGTTGTCGTACCATCGGTCTTTATCTGAGAAGAAGGCCGTGGACCACTCTTCCTTCATCATGTTTTTGGAGAATATTCCTGCCGTCATCCCGAAACTTTCGCCACGATTCGTCATCATGTCGAGACCGTACCAGAACTTGAGTTCCCTGAAG
>CAYWPV010000073.1:0-1795 GCA_964460265.1 uncultured Muribaculaceae bacterium
GTCTTTGACAAACCCTCTTTCTCGGAAGCGGCAGCTTCCGAGAAAGAGGGTTTGTCAAAGACCGAGGCCCCGCTTTCAAGATGCCTCACCGATGCCGTAAGCAATGTCTCGGAGGAAGAAACGAGAAGAAGCGAATATCTGTGGACAGGATTGTCCTCCGCCGTCATGTCTCTGCAACTGACGAATCTGGCATGAAGTCCGGAGCCGGCCGCAATGGAAAGAAGGGATTTCACCTCGGCGCTGGTGTCCGCAGCCTGCTTACCCGCAGACAGGACAAGCACCGGTTCCATGTTTCCTATGTAATGAAGTGAAAGCACGGCAGGTTCTTTGGAAAGGCTTCCGAGCGGACGTCGTCCGAGCGAGTCCATGAAATCACGGAAAGGGTGCACCGGACGCCGTGCATCCGTGAGAATATAGCCCAGGACATGGGAAGAATCTTCAAGCGCAGAAACCGCCGAGGAGAACTTTTTGAAACTCATGAGCACGGCTGCATCGGAGGGAACCGCCGAGACAAGGCAATAATCCGCTCTGTCCTGAACGGTCGTGACGCTCCCGTCTTCGTCACCGTTTCCGGAATAAAGCATGACAACCGAAACGATGATGATCGCAAGCAGAGCAGAAAGGCCTGAAATGCAGGCTATCAGTGCTTTTTTGTTCATTACACTACCAAATGCAATTTGACAAAGATAGCAGAATATTTTGTTATGTCCTATAAAAAAGGTGGCCGGGAAAACCCCGGTCACCCGAACTGAAAAAAAGTAGCCCCACGTGGAATCGAACCACGATTTAAAGTTTAGGAAACTTCCGTTCTATCCGTTGAACTATGAGGCCGCAAGTCTTCCTCTCTTCCGCAGGCAGACTACTCCGCGCTCTTCTGAATTATCTGACGTCCTCTATAGTAGCCGCACTCAGGGCATACTCTGTGATAAATCACGGTAGCACCGCAATGAGGGCAGGTAGCAAGAGTGGGAACTGCAGCAAAATCGTGGGTTCTTCTCTTGTCCCTTCTCTGCTTGGAAAGTTTGTGTTTCGGATGTGCCATTTTATAAACTTTTTAATTAATAATCCATTAAAACCCGTCTAATTGTCAAACAATCCTTTCAAGACGGAAAAAGGATTGTCATCAGCGTCTCTGACAGCTGACGTGGAATCTTCATCCGGCATCTCAGACACCAGGTACTTCATAACCGCAGGATTGCATTTTCCCTCCGGATGAGTTTTCTTCAGCGGAATAGAAAGCATACAATAGTCATAGACTGTCTGTGCCATGTCCATAACGATCTCTCCCTCCGGAAGATAAACTGTTTCCCTTTCCTCCTCACCGGAAGAAACATCTTCCGCGGAAGGCCCATCACCGAATTTGACGCTGAGTTTCACGTTCCTGGACAGAGGCAGTTCCAAAGGTTCGGAACATCTGTCACACGGAACGGTGACACTTCCTTCGAGAGTGCAGTCGATTCCTATGAACCCTCCCGACTTCTCCAGAAAAAAATCCGCGTCCACATCCGCATCGATGATATCTGAACAGCCAAATTCTTCAAAGAACTCCTTGCTTAAATGACGGGAGAAAACATGTTTCCGTCCGCCTTTCCCGTTCAGGGGAATCTTAAAATCTTCGTTCATAGTCTGTCAAGCTATAAACAACCTCTAAATGGGGATGCAAATTTAAGCAAATCTTTTGGATTAGCAATTTTCGGCGTCGCTTTTTCTCTTTCTGTCCAAAGGATCGAGAAGAATCTTGCGCAGACGCATGTAATGAGGAGTAACCTCGACAAGTTCATCTTCCTGTATGTAT
>CAYWPV010000073.1:1805-9695 GCA_964460265.1 uncultured Muribaculaceae bacterium
ATGTATTCCAAAGCCTCTTCAAGAGAGAACTTCACCGCGGGAGGCAGGATAATCTTGTCATCACTTCCCGCAGCGCGGACATTGGTAAGCTTCTTGGTTTTGCAGATATTAACATTGAGATCGAAATCCCTTGTATGTTCACCTACGACCTGACCCGCATAGATCTCTTCACCCGGCTCCACGAAGAAACGGCCCCTGTCGAGCAGTTTGTTCATGGAATATGCTATGGCCTCTCCCGTCTCCAGAGACACGAGCGACCCGTTGGTCCTCCTTTCAATCTCGCCTTTGAAAGGCTGGTACTCCTTGAACCTGTGAGCTATGACAGCTTCCCCCTGCGTAGCCGTAAGAAGATTGCTTCTCAGGCCCATAAGTCCTCTGGTAGGAATGTCGAATTCGAGCAGCGTCCTGTCTCCCCTCGGTTCCATGCGCAGGAGCGCGCCTTTTCTGCGGGTGGATATCTCTATGGCGGCACCGACGAACTCCTCCGGAACTTCAATTGAAAGTTCTTCTATAGGTTCGCACCTCTGTCCGTTTATGGTCTTGTCCAGCACCTTGGGCTGGCCGACCTGGAGCTCGAAACCTTCGCGCCGCATCGTCTCTATCAGGACTGAAAGATGCAGGACACCGCGTCCGTAGACCACAAAAGAGTCCGCATTCAGACCGGGCTTCACCCTAAGGGCGAGGTTTTTCTCCAGCTCCTTTTCGAGCCTTTCCTTTATATGTCTGGACGTGACATATTTGCCGTCGCGTCCGAAGAAAGGTGAATTGTTGATTGTGAACACCATGCTCATGGTCGGCTCGTCCACCGTAATCGGAGGAAGAGCTTCCGGATTGTCATAATCCGCTATGGTATCTCCTATCTCGAAGCCTTCTATTCCCACCACGGCGCATATGTCTCCGCACTGTACCTCGTCGACGTTTTTCTTCCCGAGTCCGTCAAAGGTCATGAGCTGCTTGATTTTCTGCTTCTCCACGATGTCATAGCGCTTGCACAGACTTATGTTCATGCCGGTCTTAAGCGAGCCTCTGGTAACCTTGCCCACCGCGATTCTTCCCACGTAAGGGGAGAACTCAAGGGAAGAAATAAGCATCTGTGGCGTTCCTTCGACGACTTTCGGGGCAGGAATCACTTCAAGTATGGTGTCCAGCAGAGGAGTTATGTCCTTGGAAGGCGTTTTCCAGTCAGTGGACATCCAACCCTGCTTTGCGCTTCCGTAGACGGTTTTGAAATCAAGCTGTTCCTCCGTGGCGTTAAGATTGAACATGAGGTCGAACACTTCTTCCTGCACTTCATCGGGCCGGCAGTTGGGCTTGTCCACCTTGTTGATGACCACTATGGGTTTCTTGCCGAGCTCGAGCGCTTTCTGAAGCACGAACCGCGTCTGCGGCATACAGCCTTCGAACGCGTCGACAAGCAGCAGGACTCCGTCCGCCATGTTCAGGACTCTCTCGACCTCTCCTCCGAAATCGCTGTGGCCCGGAGTGTCTATTATGTTAATCTTGACGCCTTTGTACATCACGGAAACGTTCTTTGCAAGAATGGTGATGCCCCTTTCGCGTTCAAGGTCATTGTTGTCCAAAATCAGTTCTCCAAGATTTTCAGGCTTCCTCACAAGATTGGCCTGGTATATCATCCTGTCGACAAGAGTGGTCTTGCCATGGTCAACATGTGCGATAATCGCAATATTCCTAATGTCCATTTTAATAACTCAATTTCCTTTATTCATCTGCAAACCGCAAATTTACTAAGTTGTTTTCCCCGCACAAAAATATCTTCACAAAAATTTAGCAATGCACGGGAAAAACTTTATTTTTGCAAGATATGGAAGCTCATGCGCGAGTTTCAATGTCAAACAACACAAACTGCGTTTAAATGACCGAAAAAATCATCATTCTGGACTGCGGTTCGCAACTTACCCAGCTGATCGGGCGTCGTCTCAGGGAGCTGAACGTCTATTGCGAGATTCTGCCGTTCAACAAAATCCCCGAAATCACTCCTGAAATCAAAGGAGTAATCCTGTCAGGAAGCCCATGCTCGGTGAGGGACGGCAACGCCCCCCAGATGGATCTCGCAGGCATAAAAGGAAAAGTGCCGCTTCTGGGAATCTGCTACGGGGCTCAATATCTCGCCCAGAAATACGGCGGGACCGTGGAAAGCTCCACTTCCCGGGAATACGGAAGGGCCTATCTGGACATCCTTGGCAAGAATTCCGAACTCTTCAGAGGCGTGGCCGACCATTCTCAGGTTTGGATGTCGCACGGAGACACAATCTCCAGGCTTCCCGACGGCACGGAGACGCTCGCATCCACGGCGGAAGTCGCAAATGCAGCTTTCAGGTTCACCGGTGAAAAAACCTACGCCGTGCAGTTTCATCCCGAAGTATATCACACCAAGGAAGGCACCAAGATTCTTTCCAATTTTGCCCTCGGCATCTGCGGATGCAAAGGTGACTGGACTTCCGAATCATTCATAGACTCAAGCATAAAGCAGATAAGGGATACCGTCGGTGACGACAAAGTCATCCTCGGACTCAGCGGCGGAGTGGATTCCAGCGTGGCCGCGGTCCTGCTCCACAAAGCGATAGGAGACAATCTCACCTGCATTTTCGTCAACAACGGACTGCTCAGGAAGAATGAGTTCGAAGATGTGATGGCTTCATATAAAGACATGGGGCTCAACGTCATAGGAGCAGATGCCTCCGCAGATTTCCTGCACGGGCTCGCCGGAGTCACCGAACCTGAAAATAAGAGGAAAATCATCGGAAAGCTGTTCATAGACACCTTCGAGAAATATGCAAGAAAAATCGACGGTGCCAAATGGCTTGCGCAGGGGACCATCTACCCCGACGTGATAGAATCCGCCGGCATACCGGGCATAGCAAGCAAGATCAAGTCGCATCACAATGTGGGCGGACTTCCTGAAAAGATGAACCTCAAAATCGTGGAACCGCTCAGAATGCTTTTCAAGGACGAAGTCAGAAGAGTCGGGAAAGCATTGGGAGTGAAAGAGGAACTTGTGGGCAGACACCCCTTCCCCGGACCGTCGCTCGCGATAAGGATTCTCGGTGACGTGACGGAAGAAAAACTGAGGGTGCTCAGGGAAGCCGACGACATATTCATAAAAGGGCTGAAGGCCTATGATTGCCGTTCTCTCCACCTGCCTTCGGCCTCGGATCCCAGGGTCGAAGCCGTCAACCTCTACGAAGCAATCTGGCAGGCAGGCGTGATACTCCTCCCAGTGAAGAGCGTCGGTGTAATGGGTGACGAAAGGACCTATGAGAATCCGGTAGCCCTCCGCGCCGTGGTGTCGACAGATGCCATGACAGCAGACTGGTTCCGGTTTCCCTACGACTTCCTTGCAGACATAAGCAACGAAATCATAAACAAAGTACGCGGGGTAAACAGAGTTGTCTATGACATCTCCTCAAAACCGCCGGCAACTATCGAGTGGGAATAGTCCTGACAACGATTCTCTCGATTCTGCGGGGAACCGATGTCATTATTTCATAGGGAATCGTACCGAGAAGATCCGCCAGTTCAACGACTGACGGGTCTTTTCCGAATATGGTCACCGTATCGCCTACTCTGGCCTCGACTCCGGTGACGTCAAGCATGCACATGTCCATGCAGATGTTGCCTATCGTGGGTACGCGGCATCCGTTAAGGGAGAAACTCGCCCTACCGCAGCCGAGGTGACGGTCTATCCCGTCGGCATAACCCACGGGAATGGTAGCTACCACCGTCCCGTCGGGACTTATGTGGCCGTGACGTCCGTAGCCTACGGTACCGTCACCGGGGACAAGCTTCTTTATCTGCAGAATCTTGCATTTCAGCGAGGCCACAGGGGCAAGGGAAGCCTGCGCTTTGGCCGTAGCCCCGATGCCGTAGATGCCGATGCCCAGACGAACCATGTCGAACTGATACTGCGGAAAGCGCTCTATGCCCGCTGAATTGAGTATGTGGAAAACAGGTCTGTATCCAAGACTGTCCGCAATTGTGCCCGCATTTCTCGAGAACATGGCTATCTGGCCGAGAGTATATTCATCTTCCGACGGATCCTCCGCAGCGGCCAGATGCGAAAAGACTGACTTCACCCTGACAAAAGGGCAGTCCCTCAGATATTCCAAAAGCTCGGGCAGCTCGTCTGTCATGAATCCGAGCCTGTGCATACCGGTGTCCAGAGCTATGTGTACGGGGAAATTCTTTATTCCTTTTTCTTTCAGGATGCCGCAGAGGATTTTCAGGGCATAGACATTGGGGATGCTCGGTTCAAGACGGTTCTCTATGATTTCAGGGAAGAAATCAGTCCCGGCCGTAAGCACCAGAATGGGAAGGCTTATGCCGGCCGACCTGAGTTCCATGCCTTCAACCGGATATGCCACGGCAAGATAGTCTGCGCCTGCCTGCTGAAGCATGGAGGCGAACTCCACCGCCCCGTGGCCGTAGGCATTAGCCTTGACAAGGACGAGCATCTTGGTTCCGGGTTCAAGCAGCGAACGGTAATATCTGTAATTCACAAGGCAGTCGGGCAGACAAAGCTCCAGCCTTGAAAAGTCATCTTCTTTCATCATATCCCGCAAAATTACACATTTCTGATGAAAAGCGGACAGGACACTTGGCATAACAGTTGCTGAATCTCCGTGAAGAAGTTTAATGTAATCGGCAAAAACAAGAAAACATGTCAATCTGGATTATAATGATCGCTGTGATGGTGTTGAGCTTCATCGTGCAGCAGACCCTCAGCTCCCGTTTTGAAAAATATTCGAAAGTCCGCAACAGCGCCGGCATGACCGGTGCCGAGATAGCGGAAACGATGCTCAGACAAAACGGCATACATGATGTAAAGGTCACCTGCATCGAAGGCAGACTCACGGACCACTACAATCCGCTTACCAAGACGGTCAACCTCAGCCGCGGAGTATATGGCGGCAATTCCGTGGCGGCAGCGGCGGTTGCCGCCCACGAATGCGGACACGTGCTCCAGCACGCAAGCGGCTACGCCCCCCTGAAACTCAGGACGGCCTTGGTTCCGGTAGTAAACTTTTCGAACATGACTGTCCAATGGGTAATATTGGCGGGACTGATTTTCATCAATGTATTTCCGTCTCTGATATGGATAGGAATAGGCCTTTTCGCAGTCTCCACACTGTTCTCGCTGGTAACGCTCCCCGTGGAGATAAACGCAAGTTCAAGGGCGGTGAAATGGCTCACATCCAACAACATCACAAATGACGCCACAAGGCCCATGGCGACAGATGCACTGAAATGGGCGGCTTACACTTACGTAATAGCGGCCATAGGTTCTCTCGCCACTCTGCTTTACTATATCGCGATAGCTTCGTCCAACAGGAGATAGACCGCTGAAACGACTGATAGACCGCTGGAACTTCTTAATCCAGCATCATGCCGTGGCGTACCTGCGCTACGGCATTTTCTCCTTTTATGCGGGAGAGAACGGCAAGGCCGAAATCAACGGCGCAACCGGCGCCTCTGCCTGTGATAAGATTGCCGTCGACCACAGCCGGAGCCTTCACGTAGACAGCTCCCTTAGCCTCCATATAGCTTTCGAATCCGTCGAAACAAGTGAACTTTTTCCCTTCAATCCCATCAAGCTGGGAAACCACCAGTCCCGGTGCAGCGCAAATCGCCGCTACACTTCCTCCGGCCCTGTAATGTTCCTTCATCAAAGCCATAAGTTCCGCATCGGAAGCAAGATTTCTGGTTCCCGGCATTCCCCCGGGGAACACCATCACATCATCTTTGCACGTACCCGCATTCTCAATGGCGGAGAGGAATTCGTCCCTGATTCTGTCAGCCGTGACTTTTATGCCATGGGAACCGCAGACAACGGGGTTTCCGGACACGGACACGGTGTAAACTTCCATACCGCCGCGGCGGAGAGTATCCAAAGTAGCCAGAGCCTCGGTTTCTTCAAAACCTTCGGCCAAGAAAACATAAGAACCTTTCATAATGAACGGGGAATCTAAAAAGATGTTGAGGTAAGTGGACTCGAACCACTGCTGAGGGAACCAAAATCCCTAGTGCTGCCATTACACCATACCTCAATTCCGTTACGCAAAGATACAATAATTCACCGGAAATCTCCAAACACGACTGTCAGAAGTCCCACGTAAGTTGAGCGAGACTTTTCTTTCGGTGTTCCATCTCGGAAACGATATCGTCGAGAGAAAAGTATTTACGTGATACACAGTGCTTTCTCCCCACAGCCATGACGAAGGGCATGGCCGACAAATCGAAGGTGTCGAACAGACGTTCTGCCATGAGGCTGTCCTTGGCCATGACAGAGTCCATGTCTACAAGAAGAATCCTGGCCCTCCTGTCCATGGAAACGATCTTCCCGGCAGCCTCGAGTTCGATGTCGCAGCCTCCGCAGCCATGCGTATAGAAAACCACGCAGGTTCCTTTCTTCAGCCGTCCGAGGGAAAGTCTGACATCCGCAGAACCGCCATGGGCAAGAAGCCTGCCATAGGCCATTAAGTTCTTGTCAATCCTGGAGCCTACACGTGCTTTATCCGCAAGATTGCTTATGAGTCCGGCATAACCGACCACTTTCAGAGAATCATCGGCAGTATTCCAGATGTCGGGGCGTTCAAGAACAAGAAAGTCGGCCACATACTCCGAACAATCGGCGAATGTCTCTCCCCTTTTCCCGGCGAAATAGTACAGCATGTTTCCTATGAGGGATTTGTACGCAGAGGTGTCTCGCCTCTGCACAAGCGTGCGGTCTGCAATATAGTCTGCAAGTGTCCTTACACTGTCCACATTGAAAGAGGAATCTTCGGGAAAAATCCTTGAGAACAGGGACATGCTTTCAGCATCGCCGTACTCCGCTCCGGAAAGTTTCACATCAAGCAGCTTCACCAAAGCGGGGACATCCAGATTCCGACCTTCTATGACAGCGTCCTTGCCGATGAGAAACATCTTCGGCGTCTGCAGAACTCCATATTTACGTTGAAAGTCCGAACTCATGTCGGGATCCCAGTAATGGAAAAACCTGGCTGATGAATTTTTGAAATCAAGGTGCGAATCAATGTAATCCTCCCATCTGACACGATTGTCCCCCACATATACGGCAATGAAATCGACAGGATAGTCCCCGGTATCGAACATGGACCTGAGCAGGACAGTCTCGGCGGCGCATACGGAGCAATCCGTATCGTAGAAGAACAGCACCCTGTAGCGGCTGCTTCCCGCAGCAAGAGAGTCGCTCTCAACCCCAAGAGCTTCTTTCTTCCTGCCGTCCCTGTCCTCGAGCAACAGTGACGGGGCATGTTTCCCTATAAGGGAACGCCTGTTGAAGTCGGCGAAGATGCGCGCGTTCATCATGTCGATGTCATTGTACATGGACGCCTTGCCGGGAATGAACCATTCATCCGCAATATGGACGGCGACAGCTTCATCCCCCATTACATGCGAATGCAGATAATGGTCATAGGCCTTCACGGCCACATGATTTCTCGTTTCCGCATCATCGCTGCTCCCTATCATGAAGTCCACCTCGCCGCTTTTGGCATCGTAGGACAAAGATTCTATGGCCCGGAAATATGCGGCAAGCGAAGAATCCAGCGCCGAAAAACGCAGGGAATCGTTCTGTGCCGGAACGCCCGTGCAAAGCGTGACGAGCAGGATGAAAAGAAGGATACGTCTCATTCCAGTCCCGGTATTTTCGGGAGATGAATCCCCGGAGGCATGAACTGCGTATAATCTCCGTGATGCTTGAGGATGTCCCGAACGGCCGAGGAGGAAATGTGCGCAAACTCCTGGGACGTAGGGATTATTATGGTTTCTATGTCCGGGACCATTCTCCTGTTCATGTCCGCGATGGACCTTTCCGTCTCGAAATCTATCATGTTGCGCACACCTCTTACC
>CAYWPV010000074.1:0-9633 GCA_964460265.1 uncultured Muribaculaceae bacterium
GTCTTGTGCAGATCTATGATATGGATCCCGTTCTTCTGGTCGAAGATATAAGGAGCCATTTTAGGATTCCACTTCCTGGCAAGGTGTCCGAAATGAGCGCCTGCGTCAAGGAGTTCCTGGAAATTTGTTCTTGGCATTTTTAAAGTTTCTTTTTGTTTGTTAAAACATTCCCTTCAGGCATTTGCCTTCGCCTGCGGGCTCTTTCTTCAATCCCGGAGCAGCTTGGAAAGGTCTCCCGGATTTTTTCGCAGCACGGCAATCCTCAGGCAGCTTCCGCGGATTCACATCCGCACGGACAGATCCGAAGATTTGACAACCGGGCTGTGCATGTGTTCCTGTAAAGCAAAAAAACTAACGTTTGCTGAACTGGAAGCGGCGGCGTGCACCAGGCTGACCAGGCTTCTTTCTCTCGACCTCTCTTGAGTCGCGGGTGAGGAAACCGGCGGACTTGAGCGTGGAACGGTAAGCCTCTTTGTCCACCTCGCAAAGTGCGCGTGCGATTCCGAGTCTCATGGCTTCCGCCTGTCCTTTGTTTCCGCCACCGTCGAGGTTGGCCTTGATGTCAAACTGACCCTGCGTACCGGTGACACTGCAAGGCTGGTTCACTATATACTGAAGCGCTTCCTCAGGGAAATACTCCTTGAGATCGCGTCCGTTCACAGTGATCTTCCCGCTTCCGGCGCACAGATAAACACGAGCCACAGCTGTTTTACGTCTTCCAACGGCGTGTACTGTTTTCTCCATTGCTCTGTTTAAATTTCGTTCAACTTGATTGTCTTGGGCTGCTGTGCCTGGTGAGGATGCTCAGGTCCTGCATAGACATACAGGTTGTTGATGAGCTTGTCACCAAGACGAGTCTTGGGGAGCATGCCTTTTACGGCTCTCCTGATCAATTCAGCAGGTCTCTTGCGCAGAATCTCAGCCGGCGTGCTGAAGCGCTGTCCGCCCGGATATCCGGTATAGCGCGTGTACACGCGGTCGGTCATCTTGTTTCCTTTGAGGGCAATCTTCTCGGCGTTGATCACGATGACGTTGTCACCGCAGTCAACGTGGGGAGTATAGCCCGCCTTTGTCTTGCCGCGAAGGACAAGAGCAACTCTGGAAGCAAGACGTCCAAGTGAGAGATCAGTAGCGTCAATGACGACCCACTCTTTCTTTACGGTCGCTGCGTTAAGCGATACCGTTTTGTAGCTTTGTGTCTCCACTGTCTTGATCTTTAATGGTTTATAACTAAAATTTGCGATCCCTACACAATATAGGGGTCGCAAAAGTAGCAATTATTTCGGACTTTTCAAAATCCGCCGTCCTCCATGCGGAAAAACGGAAAAAGATTATATTGACAGAACCGACAGAACTTCAATGAGTTCATTGTCTATGGGCTTGTTCTTTTTCACCGCACGGCTGAGAGGAACATATACGATCTTGTCATCGTCTATGCCTACCATGATATTGCGCTGTCCCTCCTGCAGGGCCACGATGCTGGCATGGCCGAGACGGCTGGCGAGGATACGGTCATTCGCGCTGGGGGTTCCGCCTCTCTGCAGGTAGCCGAGAATGGTGACACGCACGTCAAACTGAGGGTACTCTTTCCTGACCCTTTCGGCATAATACATGGCACCTCCCACTCCTCCGGACTTGGCTTCCGACACAATCACTATGGAGCTGTTCTTGCTCTTGCGCACGCCTCTCTCGATAAACTGGGCAAGCTGGTCCACGTCGGTCTGGTCCTCAGGGATGATGGCGGCCTCCGCACCCGACGCTATCGCGCTGTTCTGGGCAAGGAATCCGGCATCGCGGCCCATGACCTCCACAAAGAAAATCCTGTCATGGGAAGACGCCGTGTCCCTGATCTTGTCCACGCTCTCGACTATGGTGTTCAGCGCCGTATCGTAACCTATGGTGGCATCGGTGCCGTAAAGGTCATTGTCTATGGTGCCCGGCAAACCTATGATGGGGATGTCATATTCCGATGCAAGCACCTGAGCCCCCGTCAGGGAGCCGTTCCCTCCTATGACCAGAAGCGCATCTATGCCCAGCTTCTTTATCATGTCGGCGGCCTTTTTCCGGCCCTCAGCCGTCATGAACTCGGCGCTGCGGGCCGTTTTGAGAATCGTGCCCCCGCGCTGGATTATTCCGCTGACGCTTTCCGTGACGAGCTCTTTGTAATCTCCGTTCATCAAACCTTCATAGCCTCTGTAGAATCCGTACACCTTCCAGCCGTTGTATATGGCTGAACGTGTGACGGCCCTGATGCAGGCATTCATCCCCGGAGCATCTCCGCCCGAGGTCAGAACACCGATTGTGCTGATATTTCCCATTGTCTGAAATTGATTGCGCATCGCCGGAGCGATACTTTGTTATACGTCCGTTTACTCCTGCAAACTTAAATCCAAAACTCCGAAAATAAAAAAGAATGCGTCCGTTTTTCTAAATTTGCAGACTTTCCCACCGTCCGGAGCAACCCGGAAACGGAAAGAACGCATGTTTCACCACAGCCGCCTGCAACAATATGAAACCCGCAACAATATGAAAATAGGGAATATCGATCTCGGTGACAAACCAGTGCTGCTCGCACCCATGGAGGATGTGACGGACGCATCTTTCAGGATCATCTGCAAAGAGTGCGGCGCCGCCATGGTCTATACCGAATTCGTCCCGTCGGAGGGACTTATAAGAGACGCGGCCAAGGCGATAGCAAAGATGAAGACATCGGCGCAGGAAGCCCCGATAGGCATACAGATCTACGGCAGCGACCCCGATGCCATGGTGGAAGCGGCCAGAATGGCGGACAACGCGGCGGAAATCACCGGAGGCTACGGCTGTGACGTGATTGACATAAACTTCGGATGCCCTGTCAGCAAGATCGCCGGAAGAGGCGCGGGCAGCGGCATGATGAAAGAGCCAGACAAGATGGTCGCAATCACCGGAGCCATCGTCAAGGCGGTGAAAAAGCCGGTCACCGTGAAGACGAGACTGGGCTGGGACGACAATTCCAAGATAATAG
Organism: uncultured Muribaculaceae bacterium; assembly: GCA_964460265.1. Taxonomy (GTDB): domain Bacteria; phylum Bacteroidota; class Bacteroidia; order Bacteroidales; family UBA932; genus Cryptobacteroides. The sequence continues at coordinate 3,005 of CAYWPV010000074.1, forward strand.
TGCCCCTGGCCGAGCGTCTGCAGGATGCGGGCATCTCTGCGCTGACCGTCCACGGAAGGACAAGATGCCAGATGTACAAAGGCAGCGCCGACTGGACTCTGATAGGCGAGATAAAGCGCAACCCGAGAATGCGCATTCCGGTGATAGGTAACGGAGACATAACCACACCTGAAAAAGCGAAGGCGGCTTTCGACGACTACGGAGCGGACGGCATCATGGTCGGGCGGGCTTCTTTCGGACACCCGTGGATATTCCGCGAAATCCGCAGTTACCTGGACAGCGGTGAGCTCCTGCCCCCTCTCCCGGTCGCTGAAAGGGTGAAGCTTGCGAAAATACAGCTGGAACTGTCACTGGCACTGAAGGGCCCGGTGACAGGGGTTTTGGAAATGCGGAGGCACCTGAGCTGCTATTTCAAAGGACTTCCCGAATTCAAGGAGACGCGGATAAGGCTGGTAACGGAAAACGATCCGGCCGAACTTCACAAACTGCTGGACTACATAGCCATGCGATGGGGAAACGAAGAAATATCATCGGCGGCAAATGTTTATGGCGTATAATTTTTAACTTTGCAGCCTATGCTCGAAAAAATCATCCTTTTTCCTTACTGGCTGACGCTCAAGATACGGCACTGTCTATACGACAAAGGAATCCGCAAGTCCTTCCCTTGCGAAGTTCCCACGATATGCATAGGAAACATCACCGCCGGCGGAACGGGAAAGACTCCGCACACGGAGATGATTTTGGACACGCTGCTCGGGAGCGACGACTGGGGATTCAAGAATCTCGCCGTCCTCTCCAGGGGACACAAAAGGAGCAGCAGAGGGTTCCAGCAGGTTACGCTTGACGGCTCGGCAAGTTTCTACGGAGACGAGCCTATGCAGATTAAGCGCAGATACCCGGCCGTAACCGTGGCCGTAGACCGCCCGAGAGTGGAAGGCTGCCGTTTTCTCTGCCACCCCGATCTGCTGGACAGCGAAAAAAGAGGCGGTAAATGCAGATTCAAGAGCTTTCCGCCGGCCGAACTCATAATCCTTGACGATGCTTTCCAATACAGAAAGCTCCGGACTTACCTGAAAATTGTTCTCGTGGACTGGAACAGGCCTCTTGACAAGGACAGGCTGCTTCCTTTCGGACGGCTGAGGGACCTGCCGGAAAGAATCAACAAGGCGGACATGATAATCGTGAGCAAATGTCCTGCCTACATGGAGACATGGGAGAAGTCCAACTGGGTGAAAAGCCTCGGAGTGAAAGATTTTGACGCCCTGAAATGCGAGGGCACAAATCCGGAAGGCAGGAAAATCAAGATCTTCTTCACCTGCATCCGATACCGTCCTCTCGAGGCGGTCTTCGAAGAAAAGGCCGACACACGCTTCGTCTATTCCAAAAAGCTGATTCTGTTCTCAGGCATAGCCAAAGACACCCCCCTTAGGATGTTCCTCAGCGACAAATACCACATAGTCAAAAGATTCACCTTCCCGGACCACCACAAATATTCAAAATTCGACATAAACAGAATCATGGCCGCCGCCGATGCACATCCGACAGCCATCATTGTCTGCACCGAAAAGGACAGCCAAAGGATTTTAGACTGCAAATCGGTACCTGAAGCGCTCAGGACGAGGCTGTTTCAGATACCGATCAAAGTGGATTTCCTGTCGGAAGAAGAAAAAACTATTTTTGTCGATTTCCTTCTGAAGGCTCTGAGAGAATTTCATTCTGAATGCGCACAGACTCTTCGTGGATAGCATTGAACACATCCGTCAGGAATCGGTCCGACAAGCCGTATTTCTTTCCGTTCTCCACCATGGATGACAAAATCTGATCCCATCTGGCAGTCTGGAGGATGGCTATGTTGTGATCCTTCTTGTAATGTCCGATCCTGGAGCTTACGGCCATTCTCTGCTTGAAAGCATAGAGCAGGTTCTCATCTATCACGTCTATCTGAGCTCTGAGCTGTTCGATTCCCTCCCTGTAGGTCGCGCTGTCCGTATCCTGATTTCTGACGACCAGTTTGGACAGGACATCACCGAGCTCAGAAGGGGTGAGCTGCTGCGAGGCATCGCTCAATGCGACGGAAGGATCGCAATGCGACTCTACCATGAGACCGTCCAGCCCGAGGTCCAGCGCTCTCTGAGACAAAGGCAGGATGAACTTACGGGCCCCTCCCATGTGGCTCGGATCCGCAAAGAAAGGCAGCTGCGGGAAACGGGTTCTCAGTTCTATGGCTATGTTCCAGCCCGGATCGTTCCTGTACACGATCTTCTGCGAAGAGGAAAATCCCCTGTGGATGACGCCGAGCTTGGTGATTCCGTTTCTGTTGAGACGCTCCAGAGCTCCGATCCAAAGATCAAGGTCCGGATTGACCGGGTTCTTCACAAGCACCGGAATGTCAGTATCTTTCAGAGCATCGGCTATTTCCTGAACAAGAAAAGGGTTGGCGGTAGTCCTCGCTCCGAGCCACACCATGTCCACGCCATATTTCAGGCATTCGAACACATGCCTTTCGCCCGCCACTTCGGTGGCCACTTTCATCCCATACTCAGACTTCACCTTCTGAAGCCATTTGAGGCCGGGGACTCCCACGCCCTCGAAACTGCCGGGATGAGTTCTGGGCTTCCATATACCGGCACGGTAGACATGTATGCCGAGCTCTTTAAGGCCGGCAGCCGTTTTCAGTACCTGCTCCTCAGTTTCCGCACTGCACGGTCCGGCTATGACCATGGGCTTGGGAAGGGTGAAAAAACCCCATTCCTTAGCAGGTGTCAAATTCAAATCCGCCATTATCTATCTAAGTTTTTAATTTTCGATATCGTCTTCTCTATGACCTCTTCTTTGGCGCAAAGCGAGGCCCTTATGTAATTCTCCCCGTTGTGTCCGAACGCGATCCCCGGGGTGATGAACACGCCTGCATCGTAAAGGAATCTGTCCGAAAGCCTCTCGCCCAACGACTTTTTTACGTCCGTTCCCTTTAGGAAGCGGTTGTCGGGTAAAATTTTCCCCCAAACGAAAAGTCCGGCCGTGTCCCTGTCATATCCGGCGCCTATGTAGTCGAAGAGCTCCCACACGAGCTTTTTCCTCTTTCTGTACTCCGCGTTAAGCTCCCTGTACCACTCGTCTCCCTGCGAAAGGGCTGCTATCGCACCCATCTGCACAGGCTTGAACGTACCGGAGTCCATCTGGCTTTTGATTTTCAGCAGTTCGGCTATGTATTCCGGCGCAGCGCCGAACATGCCAACCCTCCATCCGGACATGTTGTGCGCCTTGCTCAGAGAGTTCAGCTCGATTACACACTCTTTCGCGCCTTCGGCGGCAAGCATCGAGACAGGATTGTCGTTCAATATGAAACTGTACGGGTTGTCATTGACAATCAGAATCCCGTGCCTCCTTCCGAAATCCACTGTTTTCCGGTAAAGTTCAGGAGTCGCTTTAGCCCCCGTGGGCATGCCGGGATAGTTGGTCCACATCATCTTGACCCCTTCAAGGTCCATGCTCTCGAGAGCGTCGAAATCGGGATACCATCCGTTTTCTTCCCTGAGGTCATACCTGATGACGTCAGCGCCGACTATTTCCGCCGCCGACATGTATGTGGGATAGCCGGGATCCGGCACAAGCACCTTGTCCCCTTCATTTATGAAAGCAAGGAAGGTGATGAGAATCCCTTCTTTCGAGCCCATGAGAGGCTGGATTTCGGTCGCAGGGTCAAGTTCGACATTATAGTAACGTCTGTACCAGTCGGAGAAAGCCTTGCGCAAGGCTGGCAATCCCGTGTACGGCTGATACTTATGGCTGTCGGGCAGCAGAGCCGACTCGCGGAGGGCATCTACCGCGGCCTTGGGAGGCATTCCGTCCGGAGACCCTATCCCGAGATTGATGACAGGGTCTTCCCCTTTTTCCGCCCTGGCGGCGTTAACTTTGGCAATTTCCCTGTTCTTCAGCGAAAAGAAATATTCACGGACGCATTCCGTCCTGCGGGCAGGTTGTATGATCATAGCGCGGCAACGTATTCTCCCAGAATGTTCATGTCTTCGATAAGCGGACGGACCGCCGCAAGAGCTTGACGGTATCTTTCGATGCTGTTGAAAGATATGTCTATGTAAAAGAAGTACTGCCACTTCATTCCCGGAATCGGGAGCGACTGAATCCTGGTGAGATTCATGTCATAGAAGGACAGGATCGTAAGTATGTGGGCGAGAGAGCCCGGCTTGTGAGGCAAGGTGAAACAGAGGGACGCCTTGTTGATTTTGTCTTCATCCACCTTGATGGAATCATCAAGAATGAGAAATCTGGTGAAATTCGTCTTGAAAGTTTCTATGTCCGCACGGAGGATTTCCAGTGAATTGATGTCCGCAGCAAGCTTGGAGGCTATTGCGCCGACTCCCATGATATGGCCTTTCGCTATGTCGGCGGCGCTTTTGGCCGTGTCTTCCGTTTCCACCATCTTCATCCACGGGCACTCCGTCTCAAAAAACTTTCTCGTCTGGTTGATGGCCATGTAATGGGATCTGACCTCCCTGATGTCCTCGATCTTCTGCCCCGGCATCGCCATAAGGTTCTGATGGATATGCAGGTAGATTTCTCCTTTTATCTTTTGAGGATATTTGCGGAGCAGCTCGAAGTTGGGCAGCAGTCCTCCGGAAATCGTGTTTTCTATGGCCATTATGGCCGCATCGGCCCTGCCGTCTTCCATGGCCCTGAAAAGGTCCTCGAATGTCGAACACTCAACCATCCGGGGAATCTCCCCGAAATTCCCGCCATAGTAGCGGCGGGCTGCTTCTTCGTGGAAACACCCTGAGAAACCTTGAATTGCGACTCTTCTCGTCATACTTTTTGTTGTTGTCATAAAAAAAGGCCGTCCGCTAAATCCGGACAGCCTTTTATAGGTATCATCTGACGCTGTTGACAATGCACGAAGTCCGGACCACTATCTGACATGAAAGCGGTAAAAATAAAATCGGTTGTTAAATCGTGCGTTCATCATAGCGACGGCAAATATATAAAATTTTCACTAATCAGACAGTCAAAATCTCTTTTTCTTTGGCGGAAATCACCGTATCCACGTCTTTGACGAACCTGTCGGTAAGCTTCTGCACCTCGTCTTCGGCCTCCTTTTCGGCATCCTCGGTAATGCTCTCGGCCTTGAGCAGCTTCTTCAGCTGGTCGACGGCCTCCCTGCGGAAGTTCCTGACTCCCACCTTGGTGCTCTCGCCGGTCGCCTTGGCTTTCTTTATAAGTTCCTTGCGCCTGTCCTCCGTAAGAGGGGGGACCGTACAGCGTATCACCTCCCCGTTGTTGGAAGGGGTAAGCCCGAGGTTGGCATCTATTATGGCTTTTTCGATCTTGCCGATCATGTTCTTTTCCCAAGGCTGTATCATGAGCGTCCTCGCATCGGGAGCGGTGACGGATGACACCATGCTCAACTGGGTGGGAGTCCCATAGTAATCCACCGTGACGTTGTTGAAGACTGAAGGGTTGGCCTTGCCTACGCGGTAAGTCTTGAGATCTTCCTCCAGAAACTTCACACCTTCGCGCATTCTGTCTTCTGCACGCTTGATTATTTCTTTCGCATTCTCCGGAATCATAATTGAAAATGTGTTAGTTATAGTTTTTTGTCAAAAATTGCGAAGCCGTGCGGGAGCTCATGCATGAACAAGCGTTCCAACCTTCTCTCCATGCAGCAGCCTGGTCAGATTGCCCTTGCGGTTCATGTCAAAGACAATGACAGGCATTCCTCCCTCGCCGCACAGTGCGAAAGCCGTCCGGTCCATCACTTTAAGATGCTTTTCCATGGCTTCGTCAAAGCTCAGGGAGTCGTATTTGACCGCGGAAGGATCTTTTTCAGGGTCTGCCGTATAGACTCCGTCCACCCGTGTCCCTTTCAAAAGCGCGTCAGCGTGTATTTCCAACGCCCTCAGAGCCGCTCCGGAATCCGTTGTGAAGAAAGGGTTGCCGGTGCCTCCGGAAATGAGTGCCACTCCGCCCCGCTCCATGAATTCCACCGCATCGTCTCTCATATAATATTTGGCTATCGGCTCCATGGGGGTCGCTGTAAAAACCTTCGCATCGACGCCTTGCTCCTTTATGAACATGGCGAGCGCCAGAGAATTGATGACAGTGGCCAGCATACCCATCTTGTCTCCGTCCACCCTGTCAAATCCGGCCCCCACGCCCTGCAGGCCGCGAAAAATATTTCCTCCTCCGTTGACAACGGCTATCTGGAGCCCGGCCCGGGCCGCCGCGGCTATTTCTTCAGCATAGGCCCTCAGGCTGTCCGTGTCCAAACCCTTTCCGGCATGTCCGCCAAGGCTTTCGCCGCTGAGCTTCAGAAGAATTCTTTTGTACTTGTCTGCCATCGAAAAATATTTAACTAAAACGCTACCCAAACATGTTTTTCGGCATTGTAACGGCTAACAAAATTAAAAATTTATTATGAATCTTGCAATAAAGGCTCTATCTTTGCCGAACTTAATAATTAAAATCAACAAAAGAAGGACAGTCATATTATGGCAAGCGCATTCCACTACTCTATCGGGAAGAAGTTCATCCAGGCGATAAGCGGAGCATTTCTCATCATTTTTCTTCTCGTACATGCCACCATCAATTTCTTTTCAGTAATCGACTCCTTTACAGGG
>CAYWPV010000075.1:0-9475 GCA_964460265.1 uncultured Muribaculaceae bacterium
TTGTAAGCCCGCATCGCGGTCGGTCAGTTGATGGCCCGTGTGGGTGCCGGCGCAGTAGCCTTGCTTGCCGCAGTACCTGCCACGCCTGCCTCCGCAGTCCCGGCCTCAGAAAAAACTGTAGTCAAAAAGGAGGAAAACAATGGCTAAAATAACTTTTCCCATAGGCGGAGTCCATCCCGATGACGCCAAAATTTCCAGAAACTGCGCCATTGAGGTACTGCCCCTTCCGCCGACGGTTTACATTTCCATGGCCCAGCACCTTGGAGCACCCGCCAAACCTGTCGTCGCGGTCGGAGACAAAGTCAAGGCCGGCCAGGTCATAGCCGAACCCGGCGGTTTCATCTCGGCTTTCGTGCACTCTTCCGTCAGCGGCACGGTGAAGTCCATCGCTCCACGCAAAGATTTGGCCGGCAAGATGATGACCCATATCGAGATTGCCGTGGAAGGCGACGAATGGGCGGACGGAGTTGATCTAAGCGACACCCTCGTCACGGACATCCCGGAAGACAGGGAACAGATTCTTGCCAAGATAAAGAACGCCGGCGTGGTCGGCCTCGGAGGCGCCACCTTCCCCACCCATGTGAAGCTCAATCCGGGTCCGGGTAGCAAAGCCGAATGCCTCATAATAAACGGAGCCGAATGCGAGCCCTATCTCACAAGCGACTACAGGATCATGCTTGAGCGCACGAAAGAGATCATCATCGGTGCCGCGCTCATGAAAAAGGTCCTCGGCGACTGCCGCTGCGTCATTGCCATCGAGGAGAACAAGCCGGAAGCTATAGCGGCCATGAAGAAAGCTCTCTCCGAGCTCGGCTACAAAGGATTCGAAGTCCTGTCCCTCATGAAAAAATATCCGCAGGGAGGTGAAAAGCAGCTCATCGACGCTGTCATGCACAGGGAAGTGGGGTCAGGAGCTCTCCCGATAAGCGTCGGGGCCGTCGTCCAGAACGTTGCCACCTCGCTTGCCGTCTATGAAGCGGTGCAGAAGAACAAACCTCTTGTGTCCAACACCCTCACGGTAACGGGAGACTGTCTTCCGGTGGAAAAACAGCACAATTACCTTTACCGCATAGGCTTCCCTCTCAGCTACATAGCAGAGTACGCCGGCGGAGTTCCGGCCGACGCCGCCAAGATCATAAGCGGCGGCCCCATGATGGGCAAGGCAATCTCCAATCTGGATGCGGCCACTGTCAAAGGTTCGTCCTCCATCCTCTATCTCTCGGAGAAGGCTACCGGAAGAGCCCCCGAGTCCGCATGCATACGCTGCGGCAAATGTGCGGAGGCCTGTCCCATGGGACTTGAACCTTTCCTCCTCCGCAGGCTTTCGCTTGCCGGCAATACCGATGCCCTTGAGGAAAATGCCGTTCAGGACTGCATAGAGTGCGGCTGCTGTCTTTACACATGCCCCGCGCACATTCCTCTTCTGGACATAATCCGCCAGTCCAAGGCTCAGGTAATGGGAATAATCAAGGCCCGCGCAGCTGCGGCGAAAGCGGCTGCCGCCGCCAAAACCGAGGCTTCAGCTCCGGCTAAAGCTGACAACAATGCAAAATAGATAAATAGATATGGACAAATTACTGGTTTCTCCATCTCCGCACATCCACTCTTCCGTTTCCACGACCACGCTCATGCGTGACGTGGTCATCGCACTCCTTCCTGCGGCGATAGTTTCAATAGTGTTCTACGGATGGAGCGAAATACTGGTGTTCGGTGTCAGCGTGGCTTCATGCGTGCTGCTGGAGTATCTGATAACCAAATATCTGCTGAAGAAGCCTTCCACGGTCGGTGATCTTTCGGCAGTTGTGACAGGCATCCTGCTCGCACTCAACCTGCCCGCGACCACTCCCTGGTGGGTGGTGTTCATAGGGGCGGCCGTCGCCATAGGAGTCGCCAAGATGACCTTCGGCGGGCTTGGACAGAACATCTTCAACCCCGCGCTTGCAGGCCGTGTGTTTCTGCTCGTATCCTTCCCGACATACATGACCCATTGGGAGGCTCCCAAAGGAATTTTCGGAGCGGATGCGGTCACGGGTCCCACTCCTCTCGGCGCCATCAAGGAAGGCCTTCTCCAGGGCAGTTCGGTGCCGCAGATAATGTCGGAATACGGAGCCTCATACGGCAAGATGCTTTTTGCCAACATAGGCGGTTCCGCCGGTGAGATCTCGGCCCTCGCACTTCTTGCGGGCTTCGTTTATCTTCTTGTGCGCAAGGTAATCAGACCGCACGTCACTCTTTCGATATGGGCTACCGTGGCTGTCGTTTCACTCATATTCTGGCTTGCGGCTCCGGAGCGTTTCACCGATCCCCTCTTCAACCTCCTTACCGGAGGTATGATTCTCGGTTCCTGCTTCATGGCCACCGACTACGTCACCTCGCCGATGAGCGCCAAGGGCGGAATATTATTCGGCATAGGCATAGGTTTCATAACCATGATGATACGCTACTTCGGATCTTATCCTGAAGGAATGTCGTTCGCTATCCTTATCATGAATGCGACGGTTCCCCTCATCAACATGAAGTTCCACCAGAAAAAATACGGGAGGGCTTGAAAATGGCTGTACAATCAAATCTAAAGAACATGGTCATGTGCCTGTTCATCACCTGTCTGGTGTGCTCGGCTTTGCTTGCATGCGTCTATGCGGTAACGGCCAAGCCCATAGCCAAGACCAATGCGGCGATTCTGGAAGCTTCCGTCAATGCCGTTCTTCCCGAAGGCGGCGAACTCTCGGATGCCAAGCCCATAAAGGTGGGCGGACAGGACTCTGAATATTACGAGAGCACCAAGGACGGCCGGCCGGTCGCATATGCTGTCAAATCCACAACTGTCGGTTTCGGCGGGCCTCTTACCCTCATGGTGGGCATCACTGCCGACGGGAGCATATACAACACTTCCGTGCTGTCCCATTCCGAAACTCCCGGACTGGGTGCGAAATGCACAAGCGACGAGGCTTTCATGTCGCAGTGGAAAGGACTCAATCCTGCCGAGAAAGTGCTGGCAGTCAAGAAGGACAACGGAGACATAGATGCTATCACGGCTTCCACCATCACTTCACGTGCCTATACCCTGGCAGTGAAAAACGCTCTGGATGCCATCGGATCTTTGGGAGGAAATGACAATGAGTAGATTAAAAATCATAGCGCAGGGGCTTGTACAGAACAACCCTACATTCGTGCTCATTCTCGGAATGTGCCCGACTCTCGCCACCACCACATCGGCCATAAACGGTCTGAGCATGGGTTTGGCAACGCTTTTCGTTCTGGTGCTTTCCAACATGGCCATATCCGCCATCGCGCCGCTCGTGCCTGACAAAGTCCACATTCCGGTATATATCGTGGTGATAGCCACCTTCGTCACCGTGCTCCAGTTCATCATGCAGGCTTTCGTCCCCGGCATCTACGCCACGCTCGGACTGTTCATCCCGCTTATCGTGGTGAACTGTATCGTGCTCGGACGTGCCGAGGCCTATGCCAACAAACACGGAGTGTTCGACTCCGCCTGTGACGGACTCGGTGTCGGTCTGGGATTCACTCTTTCTCTCACCGTCATCGGCATCGTTAGGGAAATCCTCGGAAGCGGTTCCATTTTCGGGTTCAAATTCATCTCAGGCGACGGCATGCTTGCTTTCGTCATGGCCCCGGGAGCGTTCCTTGTGCTGGGCTATCTGATGGTTTTGTTCAACAAGTATCTGGCTAAGAAGTAATTGACTATGGAAATTCTGCTTATAATCGTATCGTCGATATTCGTAAACAATATCGTACTTGCGCAGTTCCTCGGAATATGTCCCTTCCTGGGCGTGTCCAACAAGCTTTCCACCGCGACCGGCATGTCAGCTGCGGTATGCTTTGTCATAACGCTCTCGACGCTGGTCACCTACCTGCTTAACAAATACCTTCTTCTTCCGTTCAACCTTGCCTTCCTGCAGACCATCGCGTTCATCCTTGTGATAGCCGCCCTGGTGCAGATGGTCGAGATTGTCCTCAAGAAGGTCAGCCCGTCCCTCTATCAGGCGCTTGGAATCTTCCTTCCCCTCATAACGACGAACTGTACGGTTCTCGGAGTGGCCATCAACGTGGTGACCAAGGAGTTCACCTTCGGACAGCCTTCCCACATGCTCGGACTTGGAGAGGCTGTGCTCTATGCGTTCTCCACGGCGGTGGGCTACGGCCTTGCCATGGTCCTTTTCGCCGGCATCCGCGAGCATCTTGCCATGAACGATGTCCCCAAGGCTTTCAAGGGAGTACCCATAGCCCTTATCACGGCGGGTATTCTGGCCATGGCGTTCATGGGCTTTTCGGGCATCGCCTGACGGGCATCGCTCTTCCTGACAATAATTTACAGACAATCAAACAAACTTTTCGTCTATGAAAAAAGCGTTTCTCATCATTGCGGCCGTACTTTGCTTCACTGTGGCAGCATCTGCACAGAAGAGAAGTCTCGGTGCCCGTGTGACCTACGGACTTGAAGTTTCATATCAGCACAGTTTCGGAGAGGACTTTCTGGAGGCGGACCTCGGGTGGTTCGACCATGGATTCTACGTGACCGGCATATATGACTTCATCCTGGCTTCGGAAGGGAATTTCAACTTCTACGCCGGTCCCGGTGCCGCGCTTGGTTTCTATGATCACGATGGCGACAGCGGCCTGAACATCGCCATAGCGGGTCAGCTGGGTATGGAATACAATTTCAACATGCCTCTTACGTTGTCTCTTGACTGGCGTCCGGCATACTACTTCCAGTATGACGGTTTCGGCTGGCAGGGACTTGCTCTGGGAATCCGCTACAGGTTCTGATTTTCGTGAATCCGATCATACATGGGCCGGCCTTTTTCTGAAGACCGGCTTTTTTTGTAAATTTGTAATGACGGCCTGCAGAAATTCACCCTGCGCCGATATGCAATATGGCCCTGCGGAAAGAATGGAACTGAAATTCAACGTTGACATACACGACATGAACAGCTTCGGCATCGCTGCCAAGGCGGCGTGTACCGTTGAGTATTACAGCATTGACGAGCTCTCGGAGATTTGCCGCGACACGGCTCTGCCTCGCCCTTTCAAGAGCATAGGCGGTGGCAGCAACCTTCTGTTCACGAAAGACTTCGGGGGCACTCTTCTGCATTCCCGGATCAGGTTCATCGAGCCTTATTGCAGCAAAGGCGTCTGCACTGCAAGAGTCGGGGCCGGGGTGCCGTGGGACGAATTCTGCGGATGGTGTGCGGAACGCGCCCTGTGGGGGCCGGAGAACCTGTCCATGATTCCCGGCGACATCGGGGCCGCCGCCGTGCAGAACATTGGCGCATACGGAGTGGAAGTCTCCGACATCGTTTCCGCCGTGGAGTGTTTCGACCTGCAGAGCGGCAGGTCGGTCCTGTTCGGCAGGGATGAATGCGCATACGGCTACCGTGACTCATTCTTTAAACATGACGGAGACCGCTACGTCGTCACCGCCGTATCCTTCTCTCTGAGCACTGAATACAATCCCGTGACCGGATATGGCAACGTCATGGACCGCATTGTGGAGAAGTACGGGAACTGCAGCGTTTACGGTAAGACTCTGACACCGGAACTTGTACGCCGCACGATCATGGAAATCCGCAGGGAAAAGCTCCCTGATCCGGCCCTCTACGGCAATGCGGGCAGCTTCTTCCGCAATCCTTGTGTGACAAAGGAGAAATTCGCGGAAATCTCCGGCGACGGGCGGACCGCCGTCCCTCATTTCGCCGCGGAGGGCGGGCTGGTGAAGATACCTGCCGCATGGATGATAGACAGATGCGGGTGGAAGGGCTACCGTGAAGGCAACGTAGGAGTCTGGGAAAAACAGCCTCTGGTGCTCGTGAACATGAACGGCAAGGCTTCCGGAGCGGAAATTGAAGCTTTGGAACAAAAGATAAGGGCATCCGTGAAGGAGCGCTTCGGTGTGGAACTTCAGGCCGAAGTTGAACATATATGAGATAACAGAGATATGGCATCGTTCGTAATAGAAGGGGGGCACGCCCTCAGCGGGGAAATCAGGCCGCAGGGAGCCAAAAACGAGGCTCTCGAAGTCATCAGCGCAGTACTCCTCACCGGGGAGGAAGTCACGATATCCAATGTTCCCGACATCCTGGACATAAGAAACCTCATCGGTCTTCTGCAGGAGATGGGAGTGAAAGTAGAGAATCCCTCCAAAGGAAAATGGTCGTTCAAGGCCGATGACATAGATCAGAAATACCTTGAAAGCGAGGATTTCGCCCGGAGGAGTTCAAAACTCAGAGGCTCCGTGATGATTGCCGGCCCATTGCTCGCCCGTTTCGGCAAAGCATATTTTCCCAAGCCGGGAGGGGACATGATAGGACGGAGGCGTGTGGACACCCACATCGCCGGAATGCTGGCTCTCGGGGCTTCCCATGAATACGATCCTGTGCGGAAGGCATACAGACTGACAGCTCCCGGCGGACTGACAGGCAAGTATATGCTTCTGGACGAGGCATCGGTAACAGGGACCGCAAACATCCTCATGGCATCGACCCTGGCAAAGGGCGACACGGTCATCTACAACGCCGCATGCGAGCCTTATGTCCAGCAGCTCAGCCGTATGCTCGTTTCCATGGGGGCAAGGATAGACGGCATAGGATCCAACCTGCTGACGGTCCACGGAGTTGAACAGCTTCATGGAGCGGAGCACGTGATCCTCCCCGACATGATCGAAGTCGGTTCATTCATCGGCATGGCGGCACTGACCCGCAGCTCCATAACGATAAAGGACACTTCCTACTCCAATCTGGGCATAATCCCCGAGCAGTTCCGGAGACTTGGGGTCATGCTTGAACAGCACGGCGACGACATATTCGTGCCTGCACAGGAAAGCTACGTTATCGATTCGTTCCTGGACGGCTCCATCATGACCATAGCCGACGCTCCATGGCCGGGGCTTACGCCTGACCTGCTCAGCGTGATGCTTGTCGTGGCCACGCAATGCAGGGGGAGTGTGCTCATACATCAGAAAATGTTCGAGAGCAGGCTGTTTTTTGTGGACAGGCTGATAGACATGGGGGCGCAGGTCATTCTGTGCGACCCTCACAGGGCTGTGGTCATAGGCCATGACCACAACTTCCAGCTGCGTGCGGGCAAGATGCTTTCCCCGGACATCCGTGCGGGCATAGCTCTGCTGCTTGCGGCCATGTCGGCCCGCGGAACGAGCACGATAGGGAACATTGAGCAGATAGACCGCGGATACGAGAACATCGACGGACGCCTGAATTCCCTCGGGGCGAAAATCCTCCGTGTCGATGATTGCAGCGCCGGGGCCTAAAGGGTTATTTCAGCGCAGAAGACGGATTTGCCTTCCACTTTGCCCTCGACGAAGAACGACGACATGCCGTCACCCCGTACGACTTCGGCCCTGAACAATTCCACCGTCTCCCCGGCCACCGTCTCCTTGTTGAAGTTGATGGCCACCTCTTTTACCGGCCTTTCGGCAAGAATCCCGTAATCGATGCAGTCCATGGACCATACGATGTAGCGGGCGTTGTTCGTGTGCCCTATGATGTCTATGTCGGAATATGCCACTTTGCGCTCTGCGACCTTCTCCGCTTCGACTTCCTTGGGCATGGTTACTTTGCCGCAGGGGACGGGAAGGGCGTCTTCATGGCACTGCGTAGTGTCAGGCACAATGTCGAGAAGCTCCGTGCTGCGTACCAGGCGACGCGTTTCGGTATTTATTACCAGCCACGAACTTGTGCAGCTCAGCAATTCTTTTCCTTCCATGTCCGACATCCTGAAATCTCTCAGGAAGAACAGGCCGTCAAGCCCTTTGTGCCAGGTGGCGAGCTTTACGGTGTCTCTCCACAGCGGCGGATCGGTAAAACTGAAATGCATCCTTGACAGCACCCAGGCGGTGTGATGAGTCTGAAGGTCGTCATAGCCGAAGTGCAGGACGTTCGCCGCATGATAGGCTATTTCCTGCATCAGATCCATGAATGCCGCCGGTTTCAGATGGAAACCCGCATCGGTGTCATAACAGGGAATGGTTACAATCTGTTCGTATTTGTTTTCCGAATTCAATTTTTCTTCCATGGTAAAGCGTATGATTCAGTAGTTAAGAAAATTTTTTACCTGTTGTCGAGGAAATTCCTTACCTGCGATTTGAAGTCCGCAAGCATGTCCGAGGAGTTTCCGACCGTGTCTGCGGCAAGGGCTATGTCACGTTCCGCGTCTTTGAACACGGCATCCAGTATCCTGTCCTTCGCCCTCCGGCAGATTTCCTCCGAAATCCCTTCCGGCATGAACCGGCTTATGAGAGACTCCGCCCATTCCGCCTCTTTTGCCGGCAGATCTTTCACCAGTTCATGGAAATAAACATCCACATCTTCGACTGTGGAGATTTCCCCTTTTTCAACTTTTTCCTCAAAAACCTCCAGACAGCCCTCGGGCATGACCAGGCCTCCTACGTCGATCCATCTCTCCGGATTGCAGCGTCGGCTTGTCCGGGCGTCTTCCGTCCCTTTTTCTGCTGAGAATCGTCCGAGGTAGGCAAGTATTCCGGAGCGGTAGAATTCCATTCCTTCCTCAAGAGCCTCCGGTTTTATCACGCAGCCGTTGAAAGGGTATTCTCCCGTTTCGGACGGGCTGTTCTCCGCCTTCAGCTTTTCCAGAATGCTCAGTCCCGTCACCATACCTCCGACAGTGCAGGGATTGAGCTGGTTCAGTGTGACGCAGTCGGCCTTGTCACCTTTCCTCCCGTCCCTGTTCTTCCATTTCACGAAATTTCTCGCCGTGCCTGCCTTGAACAGATTTATGCCGGGATATAGGTATGCTTTCCCGTTGCGTTCGATCAGATATGAAAACGGCATTGCGGAGGTGTCGGGGTGTGATGATAAATGTCCCATTACGAGGGAGAACGGTCCCGTGTGCATGGGCCATAGAATATGCGAGCCTGACGCCAGGCTGGTCCCTCTCTCCAGAGTGCCGGAGTGGATGGGGCCCGTTTTGTACATATGGTTGCTCTGGTTGGCTCCCGATCCGGCGTTGAAGAACGAAATCATCCCTGCGATAAGCAAGGTCGATTTGTGGTGAGACACGGAAAACGGGCCGGCGAAAACGGCGCACGCTTCTCCTTTCTCCATGTGGCAATTGCTGAAAAACAATGAATTCTCAGCTGTAAAACCTGCGCCCATGTGACATGCCTGACCGATGAAGCAATTCCTGATTTGCGCGGCGTCATCCACGGAGCTTCCTTCCGCCACTATGAAATTCTCTGCTATGACATCGCGTCCGATCGAGGACGGCGCATCCTTCCGGCTCAGTATGCTGCCTTCGGACAGCATGGACGCTCCTTCGAGCCTGGAACATTCGCCTGTCGTGATATTGCGCACAAGGCCGCAGCCGATGAGAGAAGAATTGCTGCCGATGCGGCCTTTTCCATTTTTTCCGGATCCTGAGCCATTACGGTAAATTTCCTTCAGACGTTCCGAAGCCTTGCCGCCCTTTACCATAATCC
>CAYWPV010000076.1:0-8539 GCA_964460265.1 uncultured Muribaculaceae bacterium
ATACCAAAGACAGCCGTTCCTATAGACTTGTCTGCGCCATAATCGACAAAATCAAGGCCGAGTCGGATCTGCAGAGTCTTGCCCGCTATTGATATCGGATGCGCACAGAGTAAGGATACTGTGCGTAGTTGTCAGTATTCTCTTCACTGAGGTATGTGTGGACAGACGGTGCGGCGGTGACTACCAGCCACAGGTGAGTGAGGCTGTCGTCAAGGTTCATGGTTGCCGAAACGATGTTACCGCTGTTTTCCGCTTTATACATGTCGCTGTAGACGATGCTGCCGTCAGCCTTGACCCATACGAATCCGAATCTCCAGCCTGCATTCTTTGCGGTACCTTCTCCTCTGAAGTCGATGCTCACTTTCTTGCATTGCTGAGGAGTATCCAGATTTATGCCGTTGTATCCGTACTGTTGGGGAATCCTGTCTGACGAGATGCTCTGCCAGCCTTCGGAATCAGCCTCCGTCAAAGTTGAGCTGTGCTTGTTGGCATATTTTGCACAAGCCGTCTTTATCCGGGGCATATCGTAGCAAATCTGTTTTGCGGCCTGTTGATAGTTTTCCTTGTTGAATTTGTCCTGATCGATCTTGGTAAGCGTCTTGTAGACACTTACGACATCATTGGATTTCCTGGCGGCCCTCCACAGATCGGCAATGAAATCCTGTCCGTGAAGATATGCCCAATATTCTAGCATGTTGGCTGTCTCATACATGTTTTTGGGATGCATGAAAGCGAGATGAGTCTGTTTCATGTAGGTGGTCCAATGGTAGTTCTCGTCATCGAACCAACGGACGTTTGTCTGCCAGAGCATCCATTGGGAGGTCATCTCGAAGATGCCTCCGCTGCCGAAGCCTGAACCGGAATCGATGGAAAGCTGGAACTGGAACGAATGGCCGAGCTCATGGGCTACGGCGTTCAGCCTTTCATCCAGAAGGCGGCTCGGCTCCAGCCATAGCGCACCGATGACGTTATCGTAAGAACCCCCGTATACGGTACCTTCCGTGGCGTATCTTACCATTATCATCATCTTGTACCTGTCTGCACCGGAGCCGCTTTGTATGAATTTCAGGTCTTCGCGGAATATCTTGTAAAAGGATTCCGCCGCATCAGCGAGTCTCTTGACGTTGAAACTCATGGAAGCCTTTCCTTTTGCCGGAGCTTTGGACGGATCGTCGCCGAAGGCTTTTTCCCACATGATGATTATGTTATCAGTCTCGTAAGAGCGCTTGTAGCAATAATTGTTGTTCGGATTTTTGAAAGCGTTGTCTTTACGGAACTCCATAGGGATGTAGATGTCTTTCCCCGAACCCTTTCTTTGGCAGATTTCCGGTTCAGGTTTATCCGGTTTGTCCGGCTCTACGGCATTGCTTTCCTTGCCGCACGAAGAAATCAACGCGGAGAATGCAACTGTTGCAAAAAAGAGAAGAATTGATTTTATTTTCATGGTAATGTTATCTGACTTTGAATCTGTAGACAGAGAAACTGCGTCCGGGAAGCAGCTGAGACATTTCTGTGGAAATTTCATCCAGCTTTTCCGTGCGCGGGACTACAGCGTCCGGAGTGGCGATATTGTCCGCCATCGGATCGTCGGAATGAAGTACGGTGACTTCGGCTTCATATATTTCCTTTCCGGAGGGGATGTTCTGCAGTTTGAACCTGACGTTCTGTCCGTAGTTGGACAGGTTCGCGATTTTTACGATGTATTCGCCTTTCTCGGAATCCATAACGGCTGAAGCGTATATGTTGTTCTGACCCTCTTTGCCGGCAAGCGGTTTCCCGTTCATGCTTATGCCGATGACGTCGGTTCCCTTGTTGACGGAGTAAAGCTGCTGCACATAATAGCTGCATGTCTTCATTACGTTTAGGTTGTCGAACCAGATGAGGTCCGGTCTCCATTGCCATCCTTCGGTATGGGCCAAAAGGGGAGCGTATGTGGCCATGTTCACTACGTCTGCATTCCTTTCCAGACCTGTCATGAACGCAGCTTCGACAAGTGCGGCGTTGAAATGATTGAACTTATGTCCGTTCATCCCGTGACATGCATATTCTCCGGCAAAGACTTTTGTTTTGGTGTCCCTGCTGTAACCGTCATAACGGTCCGCATTGTTCTCGAAGAAGAGTTCGTTGGCGTAGAAATGCTCATCTACCAGATCCGCTCCCAGCTTCTTCATTTCAGGCCACAGTTCATCGAACCACTCGCCGCCGTAGTACGGGCCGGATGAACCTACTATCTGTATTTCCGGGTATTTGGCTCTTATTGCCTTTATGAAAGGCTTCAGGCGTTTGACATATTCTTTCCCCCACTGTTCATTGCCGATGGCTATGTAGCGGAGATTGAACGGTGTCGGGTGTCCGAGTTCCGTTCTGACTTTTCCCCATTCGGAATCTGCCGGGCCGTTTGCGAACTCAATCAGATCAAGCGCGTCATCTATGTATGGCCGGAGTTCGTCCATGGGGACGAAGGGTTTGTCTGATTCATCGTTCTCGAATTGGCACGCCATGCCGCAGCTGAGCACCGGAAGCGGCTCTGCGCCAATCTCCTCGGCAAAGCGGAAATACTCATAGAAACCTAAGCCGCAAGACTGCCAGTAGTCGGCGTAGAAACGGTTCCTCTGGTCGTAAGTCCATCTGTTGAAATTAATCGGGCGATTTTCAACGGGGAGGACGGTTTCCTTCCATTTGTACCGGTTGTCCAGCGTTGTCCCTTCCACGATGCACCCTCCCGGGAAGCGGAAAACTCCGGGATGCAGGTCGGCTATGGCCTGGGCTACATCTTTCCTCAGGCCGTTCTCGTCCCCGTTGAAAGTTTCCGCCGGGAACAGAGAAACATGTTCGATGTCAACCGATGAATTTTCCCCGTAGTTCGTGCTTTCGGGAAGATAAACTCTCAAGCTGGCCTTTGCCGATGTTCTCGGGGACGTGAAGCGCTGAGTATACTTTTTCCATTCATAACCCGTGACTTCCGTACGTCCGTTGACAAACCGCTGGTCATTTTCCGAATTGTAGTCTTCGCATAGACTGAATGCTATGTTTTCAGACGGATTCTTGCCTGAAACACGGGCCCAGAAGCTGAGCACGTATTCTTCATCCTTTTTCAGGCCCATTCCGAAATAGCCTTCATTTTCTATTCCGCTCGGTATGATCCGATGTCCTGACCAGGACAGCCTTACGTAATGCGGACAGTTTTCGAAAGGACCGTCGTTCCTTACTTCCACGTTTCCGAAAGCTTTCCACCCCTGTAGAGGCTGTTGAAATTCAAAGGAGCGGTTTTTTACCATTTCAGCGTAGAGCCCTCCGTCGGCCCCGAAGTTGATATCTTCAAAAAAAACTCCGTACATTGTTTTCTGTACGGGGTATTTCACATCGCTGAAGTCTATGTTGATGACGTTTCTTTCCTGCGCGCCTGCCAATATGCACAGTGCAAACGGAAAAAGCGCCGCTGTGATTCTCTTCATGATTTACTCGTAATTGTATCTGTTTTCTTTGGGATGTCTGGAGAAATGATTGTCCGGAACTTTGTAGTATTCGGCGATGATGTCATACAGCGCTTTGTCATATCTCTGAAGTTCCTCCCTTGTGTTGACCCTGTTGTGGATGCCGTTGGGAACATTTACTTCGGTGTTGACATCGTACCAGTCCTGCACGCCTTCTGCCAGATATTCCTCGATGTTGTCGTCCGCATAGGTGTCGGCCCATTTCCCTTCGGCTTTCGCCGCTTCAAGGGCATTTGTCAGACGATTGTTGAAATCGGGGTAAACTTTGGCAAGGCCGAGATTGTGGATGGTATGCGAGAATTCGTGGATGGTGATGTCCTCGTTGAAATATCTGTCCTCGGCAAGATGAAGTACATTCTCTTCGGCGCAGCAGGTATAGGGATACCAGTCATTTCCTCCCAGGCCTCTCGCTCTCTGATCCCAGTCTGTGTCCGGGTCATT
The DNA here is from genome assembly GCA_964460265.1 of uncultured Muribaculaceae bacterium. GTDB lineage: Bacteria > Bacteroidota > Bacteroidia > Bacteroidales > UBA932 > Cryptobacteroides. The sequence continues at coordinate 3,936 of CAYWPV010000076.1, forward strand.
TTTCAGGTAGGCATATTCGGGAATGTCGGTCGTCATTTCTGATTTGGCCATCACTATCATGTAGGTTTTCCTCTCTTTCATCTTGGCGCTGACTTCCTGCCCGACATCGTCAAGCATCTCCATGATGATGTCTTTTGTAGCCAGCATGGCCTCATCGGAAACTTTTTCCGAGCCTACTACCGGAATCCCGTCGGCATCGACGTATTTTTTGTAGAAACTGTCGAGTCCCAGCCTTGCGGGCACGCTTCCTATCTTCGCATCGCCTTCCGAGGCTTTATCTTTTCCCCTGTCGGCAGGGTCATCAGCTCCTTTTCCGCAGCTGAGCAAGGCGAAGGCCATGACTGCGATGATACCAAGAACAGATCTTTTCAACATTTACTTTTATTTTTTATGCTCCGTAGCCGCTTTTTCAATCGGCAGACATTCTGTGTAGTTTTTGAGGTAAGCGTTGAACCCTTCAACATCTTCCGGAAGAGGCTCTGTTTCCGTCCCCTTGTTTCCCGAAAAGATTCTGTCCTCTAGATATCGGTCCAGGGGCAGTTTGTCCGGGTTGTTCACCAGGTAGGTCGCGAGCAACGCGATACCCCATGCTCCACCCTCTCCGGCTGTTTCCATCACTGAGATAGGGGAGTTGAGGGCTGCCGCCAGGATTCTCTGTCCTACACCTTTGGTCCGGAACAGTCCGCCGTGGGCTGTGATTCTGTCCACTTTCACCTTTTCGTCTTTGAACAGGATGTCATTGCCCGCTTTCAGCACAGCGACGGTAGCGTAAAGCTGCGTCCTTATGAAATTGGCCAGGTTGAACTTGTCCTGCGCGGAACGTACGAACAGGGGACGCCCTTCTGCAAATCCTGTCACCGGCTCTCCTGAGATGTAGTTGTATGAGAGAAGTCCCCCGCAGTCCGCATCTCCGCTGAGGGCGTAGTTGTAGAGTTTGCAGTAAATCTCATCCATGTCGGAGTCCATTCCCATGAGATGCCCGTATTCCCTGAATATGTTCACCCATGCATTGATGTCCGATGTGCAGTTGTTGCAATGCACCATCGCAACCGGACTGCCGTCCGGAGTAGTCACCATGTCGATGGGCTCGTAAGGTTTTGACAGCGGTTTTTCCAACACGATCATCGAGAAAGACGATGTGCCTGCGGAAACGTTGCCGGTACGCTGCCTCACTGAGTTTGTGGCCGCCATGCCCGTACCCGCGTCACCTTCCGGAGGACAGAGCGGAACTCCAGGGGTAAGGTTTCCCGACACGTCCAGAAGCCGCGCCCCTTCGGGGGTGAGAGCTCCGGCATCTTTGCCGGCAGGAAGGGATTCAGGCAGAATGTCCTTCAGTTTCCACGGATAGCCTTTTCCTGAAATGAGACTGTCGAATGCAGACACCATGGAGGCATCGTAATCTTTGGTCAAAGAATCGACGGGAATCATGCCTGAAGCATCCCCGACTCCCAGAACTTTCCGGCCGGTAAGTTTCCAGTGCACATAGCCGGCAAGAGTGGTGAGATAGCTGATTTCGGGAACGTGCGCTTCATTGTCCAGGATGGCCTGGTACAGATGCGAGATGCTCCATCTTAGCGGAATATTGTATTTGAACAGTTCTGACAGTTCGGCTGCGGCTTTGCCGGTGTTCGTGTTGCGCCATGTGCGGAAAGGGACCAGTATGTTCCCGTCTTTGCCGAAGGGCATGTATCCGTGCATCATGGCGCTGATGCCTATCGCTGAAAGATTCCTGATCTCAGTGCCGTATTTGGCGCTGACATCTTTCCGCAGATTTGAATAGCAGTCCTGAAGGCCGGTCCAGATATCGTCTATGCTGTATGTCCACAGTCCTTCGGAGAGCCGGTTTTCCCAACTGTGGTTTCCCTGGGCAAGCGGAGTGCCGCTCCCGTCGGTAAGAACTGCCTTGATCCGTGTAGATCCCAGCTCGATGCCGAGAACGGCTTTGCCTGCCTCTATTGTTTTTCTGGCTTCTTCCATATTACATCAGTGCCTTGTTGAGCATGTAGTAAACTTCGTTCATGCGGAGTTCTTTCTTGAAGTCAGGAAGGGTAGTGTCCTTGTCGATATGAAGATATTCGATGCCTGCAATCTCGGCATAGTCTTCCCAATATTCCGGTGTGATGTCATAGGACATGATGGAATGGTGAGTTCCGCCGGCAAGTATCCATGCTGCGGCGCCGACCTCGAATGAGGGCTGAGGAATCCATAACGCATTCGCGACGGGAAGCTTAGGCAGCGGTTTCGGTTTGATGCATTCCACATCGTTGACTATCAGGCGGAAACGGTTGCCCATGTCCACTACGGTTGCGGTGACGCCGGATCCTGTCTTGGAGTTGAATACGAGACGGGCGGTCTGCGATTTGCGCACGCCGATGCCGAGGTAGTGCACTTCAAGACGTACGGGTTCGTCCTTTACGGCTATGAGGGGGCAAACCTCAAGCATGTGACTCTGGAGTATCGCAGACTTGTCGCCGTCAAAGTTGAGCGTGTAGTCCTCCAGGAATGACATGCCTTTAGGAAGGCCTTGTGTCATGTACCATACGGTCCTGTAAAGGGCGGCCGACTTCCAGTCACCTTCCGCTCCGAATCCGTACCCTTCCTGCATGAGTCTCTGTGAGGCAAGTCCGGGTATCTGGTCGAAGCCTTCGAATTTGGGGTCGTTGATGTCATATGTCCCGAGGTCATCGAAGTTTGTAGTGAAACCTTTCGCTCCCTTGGCCTTAAGAATGGCCCTTATGGCAAGTTCCGCCTTGGCGGAGTTACGGATCTTCTCCTTGCCGACAGCCTCTCCAGCTTCACACGGCACTACCTTGTAAAGCTTTTCATATTCTGCGACAAGAGCATCTACGTCCTTGTCTTCCACCTTTTTGTAGTATTCCATGAGTTCTGATACCGGGCAGTAGTCCACATGGTAACCCAGGACCTGTTCGGCGGAGACCTTGTCACCGTCGGTGACCGCGACATTGTTCATCTGGTCGCCGAAGCGTATGATCAGCATGTCTTTGGCATCGGCCCATGCCGCCGCCACCCTTGACCATACCGCGATGTGCTCCTGAACTTTGGGATCTTTCCAGTATCCGCAGATCAGTTTGTGAGGCTTGCGCATTCTGGCGAGAATGTGGCCGAACTCCCTGTCTCCATGTGCGGACTGGTTCAGATTCATGAAATCCATGTCCATGCTTTCCCAGGGAATCTCCTCGTTGTACTGGGTGTGGAAATGGAGCAGCGGTTTTTCAAGAGCCTGAAGGCCGTGTATCCACATTTTTGCAGGGGAAAAGGTATGCATCCAGGTTATGACGCCCACGCACTTGGGATCATTGTTTGCGGCCTTCATCACGGCCTCCACTTCTTTGCTGCTGTTTGCAGTTCCTTTATATACCACCTTGACGGGAATGATGCCGGAACCGTTGAGGCCTTCGACCATTTCCTGAGAATGTCCGTCAACTATCTTGACTGTTTCGCCTCCGTATAGAAGCTGTGCGCCGGTGACCCACCAGAGCTCCAGATTTTCAAATGCTTTTATCATAGTGATGTTTCTTTAGTTGTTATGTTATAGAGTACTTATTTTTTCTTTATCTGGCCGTAATATGCATCAGGTCCGTGTTTGCGGGAAAAATGTTTTTCGACAAGATATGGGTTCATCGTGAGATTGGGATTCACGGTGAATGAAATGAAGGCCATCTTGGCGACCTGTTCCATTACCACAGCGTTGTAGACCGCCTCGTCGGCATCTTTGCCCCATGAGAACGGTCCGTGATTCTTGACCAGGACACCGGGAGTATGAACCGGATTCAGACCTTCGAACCGGCGGACGATCACGTTCCCTGTCTCAAGTTCATACTGGCCCATGACTTCTTCTTTTGTCATGTCCCGAGTGCAGGGAATGGCATCGTGGAAATAGTCGGCGTGAGTCGTCCCGATGTTCGGAATGTCTTTGCCGGCCTGGGCCCATGCCGTAGCATAGGTCGAATGGGTATGGACAATTCCGCCTGTTTCCTTGAATGCCTTGTACAGGACAAGGTGGGTCGGCGTGTCGGAAGACGGGCGCAGACTGCCTTCCACCACCTTTCCTTCAAGATCGACGACAACCATGTCGGAAGGTTTCATGTCATCATATGACACTCCGCTCGGCTTGATGACGACAAGACCGCTTTCCCTGTCAATTGCAGATACATTTCCCCAGGTGAAAATGACGAGACCGTGTCTGACGAGGTCAAGATTCGCACGGCAAACCTTTTCTTTAAGTTCTTCGAGCATGATTTACCAGAGTACTATGTATATCAGGGCTACGAGAATGCATATTCCAATCGAACCCCAAGCGTAGCCTTTGCTTGTGTTGAAATAGGACAGGTCTATAGGCAGAGCCTTGGGATCTTTCTTTTTGTCCCTGACGTCGCTGTAAAGCCATATTGCCTGTCCTCCGACGAGGGTGCCGAAGAAGAAGAAGGCCTGGAAACCTATGTCGTTCAAATAGGCGATGAAGTTGGTGTCAGGATTCGTCCCGGCAGGCAGGCAGGCCCCCCAGATGGCAACTACAGCGGCCATGAGTATCATGAACGCACCGGTGCCGCCGAGAATCCTCGCCCATTTGGTCATGGTTTTTC
>CAYWPV010000077.1:0-8304 GCA_964460265.1 uncultured Muribaculaceae bacterium
GACGGCCTTTTCTTCTTCTTTTGTCAATCTGTTCTCTTCTGCCATAATTTCAGAAAAAGGCTGGCCAAAATCATGTTTGACCAGCCTTTTATAGTTGTTTTGTAAGATTTTATCTCAGTTGGAATATAACAGGGAAGGTATATGTAACTTTGACTGCACGGTCTCTCTGTTTTCCAGGTTTCCACTTAGGTGAGCTGGATACGACTCTGACAGCCTCCTTATCCAGTGAAGGATCAACGCCACGAAGTACTTTCACATTTGAAACGGTACCGTCTGCGTTGACTGTGAACTGGAGGGTTACACGTCCTGACACTCCGTTTTCCCTTGCGATTTCAGGATAGACGAGCTTTGAGTTCACCCATTTTGAGAACTCGTTCGCATCGCCGCCGTTGAATGAAGGTTTTTCCTCAACAAGCTGGAAGGGGATAGCTTCTTCTTCGACTGTTTCTTCCTGAACTTCTTCTACATAGTCCATAATCTCGACACCGAGATTAGAATCGTCTTCAAGGTTGATCAGGTTTGAATCGTCGACTTTGATGTCATCGTCCACGATGTCGATCTGGTCTGAAAGTACAGGGATTTTCGGTGCTGCTTCAGGGGGAGGTGTCTGTTCCTGCTGAGTAACAGGTACCATATCCTCTACCTCAACTACGGTCTCCTGCTCGTCAAAGACTGAGGTTTGCTTTTCCTTTGAATTGTACTCGAATGCTCCGAGGACAATAAGCAGTGCGATCACGAAACCTATTTCTACAAAAAGAAATCTTTTGTTTTCGAGGCTCGCTTTAGGTGTTTTTTTGACTTCCATATTATTTTTTAGTTTTCTTCGTTTTATAAAGTAACAGCTTTAGCGTGGTAAAGTTAGAAATATTTCTTTTGTTTTCAAATTTTTCTCTTTAATTATTGTAGTTTTGCACAAAGTTTTTCACAGGATGGTTTCATATTTTTTTGAGGACACAGATTTCAAGTTCAGCGGACGTAGATCGAACAGTTCATGGTTGAAGGATGTTGCTGAAAAAGAGAACAGAATTTTGGGTCAGATCAACATTATTTTCTGTTCTGATCCATACATTCTGGACATTAACAGAAAATATCTTGGGCATGACTATTATACGGACATCATCACATTTGATTATTGTGAAGACAATACTCTTTCCGGTGACCTTTTTGTCAGTATTGATACAGTCAGGGCTAATTCTGAATTCTACAAAACAGTTTTTTTCGATGAACTTTGTCGTGTAATGGTCCATGGTATTCTTCATCTGATAGGGTATGACGACCATACGGAAGAGGAGAAGAAGATTATGCGTTACAAGGAAAATTATTATCTGGAATTCAGAAAATCTCTGTAATGGAAAAAAAATATGATGTCATAGTTGTCGGCGGCGGACATGCCGGCTGTGAAGCTGCAGCCGCAGCTGCGAATTTGGGTTCTTCCGTCCTGCTTCTGACGATGGATTTTAACGGACTTGCAAAAATGTCTTGCAATCCGGCTGTCGGCGGTATCGCCAAAGGGCAGATTGTACGTGAGATTGATGCTCTTGGAGGATATACAGGAATCGTTACCGACAGGACTACTCTTCAGTTCCGTATGCTGAACATGTCCAAAGGTCCAGCCATGTGGAGTCCGCGTGCCCAATGTGACAAATTACGTTTTTCGGGCGAATGGCGAAAAATTCTTGAAACTACCTCTAATTTAGATATTTACGTCGATTGTGCCGTTAGATTTCTTTTTGAGGGTTCAAAAATTACGGGCGTTTGTACACGGACCGGTGCAATTTTTAAATCTCAGGCACTTGTTCTAACCGCTGGAACCTTTCTCAGCGGCAAGATGTTCATCGGTCGGACGGAATTTGACGGCGGCAGGATAGGGGAGCTTGCTTCCTATGGTTTGACTGAACAACTCGTCTCTATGGGAATCCCTTCTTCTCGTATGAAAACCGGCACACCTCCGAGAATTGATTTTTCTTCTGTCGACACATCTGTTGCTCAGGTTCAGAAGGGAGATGCTTTGCCTCGCAAGTTTTCTTATCTTCCCGTTCCATCTTCAGTTGAAGGAAACAGGGAGCAGATGCCGTGTTTCATTTTCCATACCAATGAAAAAGTTCATGACATACTTCGTTCCGGGTTCAAGGATTCTCCTCTTTTTTCAGGCCTTATTCATGGAAAAGGTCCGCGCTATTGTCCGAGTATAGAGGATAAGCTCCGTACTTTTCCGGACAAAGATTCACATCAGCTTTTCCTTGAACCTGAAGGTGCGGATACGAAAGAGTATTATCTTCAGGGTTTTTCTTCTTCGCTTCCGCTTGATGTTCAGATAGATGCTTTACATGCTATCAGAGGATTCGAAAACGCCAGGATTTTTAAACCGGCTTATGCTGTTGAATATGATTATTTTGACCCTATTTACCTAAACTCTTCATTAGAGTCTAAAATTATTGATTCGCTCTTTCTTGCAGGTCAGGTCAACGGGACAACCGGATATGAAGAGGCTGCCGCTCAGGGTCTTATGGCCGGGATAAATGCCCATTTGAAGGTTGTTGGCTCTGATCCGTTTGTTCTTTCAAGAAACGAAGCATATATCGGTGTTCTCATAGATGATCTTATAACCAAAGGTGTCGATGAGCCTTACAGGATGTTTACTTCCCGTGCCGAGTATCGTATTATTCTCAGGCAGGACAATGCCGATGAAAGACTCACTGAAAAGTCATATAAGCTTGGCCTTGCCTCTTTGGCGAGATATGAGTTTACGATGAAGAAGTATTCCTCTGTTAAGAAACTTGTCGGTTTTTCAGAGGAGTATAAGCTTAAACCGGTATCAGTCAATCCTTATCTTTTATCAAAAGGGTCCGCCCCTCTTTCCGAGTCAAAATCTATTTCAAATCTTTTGTCCAGGCCCGAAGTTAAGTTTAGAGATATTTTGAATTTTGTTCCACGTGGAACAAAAGAAAAGTATTCCATCTCTGATTCGGATTTAATTTCCATGGATATTCCTGAGTCTATTTCGAATCTTTTTAGAGATGAAATTTTAGATAGTGTCGAGGTTTCCGTTAAATATAAAGGTTATATTGACAGAGAGTCTGCATTGGCCAGTAAAATTTCGAGACTGGATTATGTAAAGATTCCGGATAAGTTTGATTTTGATTCGGTGAAAGCTTTGTCGATAGAATGTCGTCAGAAACTGAAAAAGTATAAACCTGCTACCATTGGACAGGCTTCTCGTATTTCGGGTGTTTCTCCTTCTGATATTTCAGTTTTACTGGTTTGTTTCAATCGATAGGTGATTATAAAAGATGTTCCATGTGGAACATCTTTTATAATTTTTTGAGAGCGTCTTTTATTATTTGCTCAACTTTAGCCTCCGGGCTTTTCCTTATTATTTCAGAGACTACCTTAGCTACGTTCGGTTTGGAAAAACCGAGCATTTCAAGCGCGGACGCAGCTTCTTTTGCTTCTTCATTTTCACTGTTTCTGATCGAAGACATGCTTTCTACCGCTTCATTTTTGCTTATTTTGTCCTTTAGCTCCAGTATTATTCTTTGTGCACTCTTCAACCCTATCCCTTTTACTGACTTTATTCTGTTGACATCTTCGTTGATGATGGCGCTTTTTAGTTCCTCAGCGTTTAAAGTGGAGAGTATTACTCTTGCTGTGTTTACTCCTACTCCTGAAATGCTGATAAGCTGCTTGAATATTTCCCTTTCACTTTTGTCTGCGAATCCATATAATTGTTCATCGTCTTCCTTAACGTAGTGGTAAAGGAATAATTTTACTTGCTGACCTTTCTTGAGCTGCTCGAAGGTCTGGAGGGAAATCATTATGTCATAGCCGATGCCGTAGCATTCTATGACGGTTTCAGCAGGATTCAGCTCCTCTACGGTTCCTTTTATGTATTCGAACATTTTTTATTTTTTATCAGACAAATATATGAAGAAAGCTTTTTGATTTTAGGATTAATTCAAAACTCGCTGTAAATTTGTTAGATTATTGTGTAATTGATTAAAATCATGAGTGTATCTGACGTACGGAAACTTTTCCCAATTTTAGATACGGAAGTTTATGGGCGAAAGCTTGTCTATTTCGACAATGCCGCCACTTCACAGCGACCTTTATCCGTTGTGAACGAGGTTTCAGAGCTTGCCCTTTCCCATAATGCCAACATTCATAGGGCTGTTCATTTTCTTGCCGATGAGGCAACTGAAAAATACGAAGCTGCAAGAGACAGTGTGAAAGAGTTCATAAATGCTGACGATCGTGCAGAAGTCATCTTTACATCCGGAACAACTTCTTCCATCAACCTTGTCGCTTATTCTTTTTCTGAGACATTCGTACATGAAGGAGATGAAATAATCGTTTCCGAGGCTGAGCATCATTCCGATATCGTTCCATGGCAAATTGTGTGTGAAAGGAAAAGAGCTGTTATTAAAGTTCTTCCTGTGGATGACAACGGAATTCTCGAAATAGACAAATTGCCGCAGCTTATTACCGACAGGACCAGAATCGTTGCCGTGACACATATTTCCAATGTCCTCGGCATTTTGAACCCTATAAAAGAGATAGCACGTATATGCCACTCGAAAAATGTTCCCGTACTTGTGGACGGAGCTCAGGGTATTGTACATCAAGGTGTTGATGTTCAGGATGTGGATTGTGATTTCTATGCTTTTTCCGGACATAAGATGTATGCTGCTACAGGCACGGGTGTGCTGTACGGCAAAAGGAAATGGCTTGATGTCATGCCTCCGTTCATGGGCGGCGGAGAGATGATAGAGCATGTAAGTTTCGGCAAGACTACCTATGCCGCTTTACCTGAGAAGTTTGAAGCTGGAACACAGAATTTCAATGGTCAACCAAGTTTCGTGGAGGCTATAAAAGCATGGAAGTTACTGAATGATAATGAATTATCTTATTATGCCGAGGCTGTGAAGGATTATCTTTACGATACGCTGCGGCAGGATGAGAGGATAAGGCTGTTCGGTGTTCCACATGGAACGAAGGATAAAGTATCCCTTTTTTCATTTACCGTGAAAGGTATTCATCACGAAGACTTGGCACTTATCTTGGACAAAATGGGAATTGCGTCGCGTTCCGGGCAGATGTGCGCTGAACCTTTGATGGACAGATTCGGAGTCACCGGAATGCTCAGAATATCTCTTGCCCCATACAATACCATGGAGGAGGCCGAGTATTTTATAAAGTCTTTGGATAAAGCCATATCCATGTTGGCATAAGGATGCATAGGTTATGAAGACAATCGAAGAAGCCAAAAATGAAGTCGCAGATACTTTTTCCATGTTCAACGATTGGATGGACAAATATGAGTATCTGATAGAACTTGGAAAGAATCTGGATTCTTATCCTGAAAGTGCGAAAACCGATGAGAAACTTATAAAGGGATGTCAGTCCCGCGTATGGTTGGACTACAAGGTTGAAGATGGGAAAATCTTTTTCATCGCCGACAGCGACGCGATAATCACCAAGGGAATTATTTCATTGCTTATCAGCGTATATTCCGGAAGAAGAGCGTCGGAGATAGCCGATGATGATTTCGGATTCATAGAGAAAATAGGATTGAAGGAAAATCTTTCTCCTACAAGGGTGAACGGTCTGGCTTCAATGATTGCTACAATTAAAAGAATTGCAGAAGAAAACAGGTAAACGATTTCGGGGGAAACATACAATGGCGTTGAAAGATTTTTTTTCAAAAAAGAATGCGGATGAAAAGCCGGCGTTCGATGAAGTAGCTTTGACCGAAGAAGCCTCAGGGGAGACTAAGTACCCCGTCAGGGAAGTTCACGAAGAAGAGGTGAAGCATGAGCCGTTGACCCCTGAACAGGCGCAGGAGGTCGCGCCTATGTATTCGGATGTCATACTTGCTCTGAAACAGGTGTACGATCCTGAAATACCGGTCAACATATATGATCTCGGTCTCATCTACGAACTTTACATAGACAAAGATCACAATGTGTTCATAACCATGACCTTTACGGCTCCTAACTGTCCCATGGCTGATGATGTCCTTCAGGAGGTCAAGACCCAGGTTGAAGATGTCCCCAAGGTTAAAAGCTGTACGATAAAACTTGTTTTTGAGCCGGTGTGGGATCAAAGCATGCTTTCCGACGAGGCGAAGATAGACTTGGGATTGGATTGATCATACCGTCCGCAATCTTTCAGGAAAGTTCGGTGTATTCCATTAAAAAGATCGGAGTATTCTTTTTATTAATAGCGGAGGAGTAACTAAGTGGAGGCGTATTTTTCATTGGGGAGCAATCTTGGCGACCGGCGCGGCAACATTATTCTGGCTGCAAAAAAACTTGACGGGGCCCTTTCCGCACATTGGAGCAGGATGTCGGATATTGAAGAGTCCGAGGCATGGGGATTCAGCGGAGGCTACTTTCTTGATTGCATCGTCGTGTATGATCTTCCTGTAAAGCAGTGTTTTGCGGATGAAGATGCGGAGGCGCTGCTGGATGTATGCAAGAAAATAGAATATGAGATGGGCAGAAGGGAAAAAATTGAAATTGACAGCTGCGGAAAACGGATTTATCATGACAGAATCATTGACATAGACATTCTTTTCCTCGGTGGGCAGCGCATACATACCGACAAGCTTACAGTTCCGCACCCTTTGATACCGGAGCGTGAATTTATCCTCAGGCCCCTCGGGAGGGTGGCATCTCAAGAAATTAAGTCTTCCTTTGGAGAGATATTCCGATAAAAGTTTTAAATTTGAAACCTATATTAAAAAATACAATTACATGACTCAGGACGAACTTTTTAAGGCCATTGTCGCTCATTGCAAGGAATATGGTTTCATTTTCCCTTCAAGCGAGATTTATGATGGTCTCGCAGCCGTATACGATTATGGCCAGATGGGAGCTGAACTCAAGAACAATATCAAGAGATATTGGTGGGAAGCCATGACACGGCTTAATGAAAATGTGGTGGGAATAGATTCATGCATTTTCATGCATCCGAAAGTTTGGGTGGCTTCCGGTCATGTTTCCGCGTTCAACGATCCTCTGATCGACAACAAGGATTCGAAAAAAAGGTACAGAGCCGACGTTCTCATCGAAGACTATCTCGCTAAGATTGAAGAGAAAATCAACAAAGAAGTGGAGAAAGGCAGGAAGAAATTCGGCGAGAAATTCGACGAGGAGCAGTTTCGTGCCACCAATCCCAACGTGCTGAGAGAAAAAGCCAAGTATGACGAGGTTCATGGCAGATATGTGGCCGCCGAAAATGCAAATGACCTGAAGGAATACAAACAGATTATTCTGGACTGCAATATAGTGGACCCCATTTCAGGCACCAGAAACTGGACTGATGTGCGCCAGTTCAATCTCATGTTCAGCACCCAGATCAGCAATACCGGTGAATCGGACGACAACAAGATTTATCTTCGTCCTGAAACTGCCCAGGGAATTTTTGTGGAATACCTGAATGTCCAGAAGACAGGGCATATGAAAATACCTTTCGGAATCGCACAGATTGGAAAGGCCTTCAGAAATGAGATTGTGGCCAGGCAGTTCATTTTCCGCATGAGGGAGTTCGAGCAGATGGAAATGGAGTTTTTCGTCCGTCCCGGAACTGAAATGGAATGGTTCCGCAAATGGAAGGAAAACAGGCTCAAATGGCATGAAAACCTGGGAATGGGAGCCGAGAACTACCGTTTCCACGACCATGAGAAACTTGCTCATTACGCCAATGCCGCCACGGACATAGAATTCAACTTCCCGTTCGGATTCAAGGAACTTGAAGGTATCCATTCCAGGACAGATTTCGATCTGGGCAACCATCAGAAACTCTCCGGAAAGAAGATCCAATATTTCGACCCCGAATTGGGTGAAAGTTATGTTCCTTACTGCGTGGAGACTTCCATAGGAGTCGACCGTATGGTTCTCGCCGTGCTGTCCCATTCCTATACGGTGGAAGATCTTCCGGGCGGAGATTCCAGGGTGGTCCTCAAAATCCCCGCACCGCTCGCGCCGATAAAAGTCGCTGTACTTCCGCTTGTCAAGAAAGACGGGCTTCCGGAGCTTGCGCAGGAAGTCGTCAACGAGATTAAATACGACTTCGCATATCAGTATGACGAAAAAGACAGCATCGGAAAACGCTATCGCCGCCAGGATGCCATTGGCACTCCTTTCTGCGTTACCGTTGATAACGATTCCCTCGTGGACAGGACTGTTACGGTCCGTGACAGGGACACCATGGAACAGATAAGAATTCCGATTTCCGAACTTCATGCGCATATCGATGCGAAGGTGAACATGAGCCGTCTTTTGAAAAATCTTGGATAGAACG
>CAYWPV010000078.1:0-8115 GCA_964460265.1 uncultured Muribaculaceae bacterium
GTTTTACCCATAGTATAGAAGTGAATTGCGGGAACTCCATGAGCCAGAAGATCTTTGCATTGTTCTATGGCCCATTCTTTACCGATTCTGTAAACCTCCTCTTTTCCTGATGCTTCGGCTACAGCCCGGGTGAGAGCCAGCGGAATATTCAGGGCGAAGGACTTCGGCAGCAGTTCCACCTGTCTCGATGTTGACAGTGGCTTTATGCCCGGCAGAATCGGAACTTCTATTCCGGCTTTCCGGCATTTGTCCCTGAAATCATAGAAAACCTTGTTGTCGAAGAACATCTGCGTGATTATGTAATCGGCACCTGCGTCGACTTTTCTTTTAAGGTTCAGGATGTCAGTCTCGATGTTCGGTGCTTCGAAATGTTTTTCCGGGTATGCGCCCACTCCTATGCAGAATGAAGGCCCTCCGTCTTTTTCGTATGCTCTCATTCCGCGTACCAGTTCGTCGGCGTGGCTGTAGCCTCCCGGGACCGGGGTGAACCTCTTCTCTTCCCGCAAGGAGTCTCCACGGAGGGCCAGGACATTGTGTATCCCCATGAAACTCAGATTGTCCAGTTCGTTCATTATGTCGTCAGCCGTTACACCTCCGCATATTATATGGGGAACCATTTCGATTTTAAGTTCGGACATTACAGCTCCACACACGGCGACTTCGCTGATTTTGTTGCGGATAATTTTTCTTTCAAATGATCCGTCGGCTTTCTGGACATAGCTGACTTCATCCCTGTGGCAGGTGACGTTGATATATTTCGGACTGAATTCCATGAAAGGGCGGATGGCGGATATCAGTTCCTCTTTGCTGATACCTTTCTGCGGAGGAACTATTTCCAGAGATGGGAAGGGTTTTCCGCTGTTGTTGATAATGTCTATGACTCTCATAACAGGTGTCCTATAAATTTCTTGGCTTCTTCTTCATTGAAGCCTCTTGCTTTGGAATACTCGTCGTATTGTCTGCGGCTTATGTGATGTATCTCGGGATACCCGGCTTCAGGGTGCATGATTATGAATCCGCAGATTGAGGCGTCCGGAATCATGGCGAAACTGTCCGTGAGCTTTATATTCAGTTTGTCCGCATCGGGCAGCAGGGCAAACAGTTCCTTCTTTAGGCTGTGATCCGGACAGCTTGCATATCCTATTGCAGGTTTCGTAATCCTCACGCTTCTTTTTCTGAGCATTTTCCGGACCTGTTTGTCAATCCAGCAGGAAGCTGCTTCCGCAACACAGACTCTTACGGAGCGCAGCATCATGCTTCCATAATCGTTTGCGCACTGTTCGCAGGTACAGCCGTCCCCGTGGACTGAGTCGACGCTCAGGGCAAAAATGCCTACAGGTGCAGTGACTCCGAAGGATATGTCAGGTGCGTAGTCACACAGGGACATGCACACGTTTGTCCCTTTTCCCGCATCCGGCTCTTCCTGCCGGAGCATGGGGAGGATATGTTTCGCGTCCGGATTGTCTTTTTCGTACAGGACGAAATTGTTGCCGACGGAATTGGCCTCCATGAAGCGCATGGAGTACCTGACGGTGATTTCTCCGTTCCTGATGAGCTTTCTCAGCAGCGCTTTGCCGCTGTTTCTGAGCTTCTTGACTTCCGGACTATCCTTATTTTCAGCGGTAGGTCTGATCCCCCAGACCGCAAGGAACATGTTCCAGTCGACATAGCTTACGAGTTTGCTCATGTCAATCGTCATGGCCGCCGCATCTTGGAGTTCATATTCGCCTTTCTTCAGGAATGAACGTTTCGGGAAAACGCACTTGCGCTGTTCACCTGTCCTTATCTGCCTGTTGTTCCTTATTTCTACGAGCATTGTCTGTCTGGCGTGCTCTTCATCTTCGAACTTCTGTCTGTCCAACAGACACTTCTTAGCCATTACGGCACTGGTGGATGCGTCCTGGCAGTAGAACACGTGTCTGTAAAGAGGGGCAAGCTTCAGGGCCGTGTGCAGAGCGGAAGTCGTTGCCCCTCCGATGAATAGGGGAATGTCCATGTTTCTGGCGGCCATCTCTCTGCATAGTTCCTCCATCTGGAAAAGCGACGGAGTGATGAGGCCGCTTACACCTATGATTGCGGCATGTCTTTCCACGGCTTCCCTGAGGATGGTCTCCTTGTCGACCATGACGCCGAGATCCACTACATCAAATCCATTGCAGGACAGCACTATTCCGGTTATGTTCTTGCCTATGTCGTGGACATCTCCCTTTACGGTGGCATTTATGAATACGGGTTTGGAGACCGTTTTGTTCCCATCATCCTTCATGTAAGGTTCAAGTGCCGATACGGCGTCTTTCATGATTTTGGCTGATTTCACCACTTGCGGGAGGAACATCTTTCCCGCGCCGAACAGTTCTCCGACCTTTTCCATGCCTGCCATCAGAGGGCCCTCTATGACTTTTACCGCCGTGCCTTCTTTTTGCAGACATTCAAGCACGTCGCTTTCCAGGGTAGTCGCCTTGCCTTTTACCAAGGCTTCCCTGATGCGTTCTTCGGGAGTGGCGGCAGAAATTTCGGCTGCGGTTTCCGTTTTTTTGCTGTCAGAGGCGATGGCCATTATCTCCTGTGCCTTGGCGATCAGTCTTTCCGTAGCACCTTCATCTTTATCGAAGATTACGTCTTCCACGCATTTAAGCAGGTCGGCGTCGATTTCATCATAGACCTGCAGCATTCCCGGATTGACTATGCCCATGTCCAGTCCGGCCTGAACGGCATGGTATAGAAATACGGAGTGCATGGCTTCGCGGACCTTGTTGTTTCCTCTGAAAGCGAATGACAGATTGGAGATGCCGCCGGAAGTGTATGCGCCCGGGAGGTTGTTCTTTATCCATCTTACGGCTTCGATGAAGTCCACCGCATATCTGGCATGCTCCTCTATGCCCGTGCCTATGGACAGGACATTGACATCGAAAATGATGTCTTCTGGAGCTATTCCTTCGGAGGTGAGCAGGTCATAGGCTCTATTTGCTATTTCTATCTTTCTTTCGTAGGTGGTCGCCTGACCTTTCTCGTCAAATGCCATAACGACCATTGCCGCACCCAGATCCCTTATTTCCAACGCTTTGTCTATGAACGCTTTTTCTCCTTCCTTCAGGCTTATGGAGTTTACGATGCATTTACCCTGAGCGTTCTTGAGACCGGCCAGGATGGTATCCCAATGGGAGGAGTCTATCATCAATGCCGCTCGGGACACGGCCGGGTCGTTTTCTACGCACCTGACAAAGGCCTCCATTTCCTTTCTGCTGTCAAGCATGGCATCGTCCATGTTGATGTCGATGATGTTGGCACCGTTATCTATCTGGTTTGCGGCTATCTGCAGGGCTTCGTCATATTTTCCTTCGGCAATCAGCCTGGCGAATTTTCTGGATCCGGCGACGTTGGTCCTTTCTCCTATGTTGGTGAAATTGTTGAGTTTGGTGTCTACCTTTACGGTGTCAAGTCCGCTCACGCAGAGAATACCGTCCTTTTCCTTTGGAGTCCTCGGCTTAAGGTCAAGGACTGCCGTAGCACTTGCGCAGATATGTGCCGGAGTAGTCCCGCAGCAGCCTCCTACTATGTTCAGATAGGATTTTTCGGCCATCTTGTAGACGTAGTGCGCCATTTGCTCGGGCTTTTCATTGTATTGTCCGAGCTCGTTGGGCAGCCCGGCGTTAGGGTAGCAGATAAGAGGAAAAACCGAGAAACCGGAAATGTCTCTGACCAGCGGGAGCATGTCCTGCGCCCCTAACGAGCAGTTGATGCCGAATGCGCTCAGAGGATAGTGCTTTACTGAAGTATAGAAGGCTTCCAGGGTTTGTCCGGTCAGTGTCCTGCCGCTGCGGTCACTTGATGTGACTGATATTATGACGGGAAATCCTCTGTGCTTTTTTTCAATGGCATATATGGCAGCCTTGGTGTTGAGAGCATCGAAATTAGTCTCCAGGATTATCACATCTGCACCGCCTTCGATGAGGCCGTCAATCTGTTCGGAAAAGGCCTCGGACATCTCGTCGAAACTGTAGTCCCTTTTTGTCTGGTCGCTGATGTCAGGCGCAAGTGTCAGGGATTTTGATGTCGGGCCTACGCTTCCGGCCACGAATACTTTTCTTCCTGTTTTTTTTATGGATTTGTCAGCGGACTTTCTCGCGATTTCAGCCGCTTTCCTTGCCATCGCACCGGCGAAAGCCTCGAGTCCGTATTCCTTTTGTGAGATTTTGTTTGCACTGAAAGAGTTGGTCTCTATTATGTCTGCACCGGCATCGATGAATTCATCGTGAATTTCCTCTATTATCTCCGGATGGGTGAAATTGAGACATTCGTTGTCTCCTTTTAGCTCAGCCTTGACCGGACCGAATTCAGGGGCTCTGAAGTCTTTTTCTTCGAGAGAGTATGTTTGGATCATGGTCCCCATGGCTCCGTCCAATATGATTATACGGTTCTCGGGGAAATTCAGCTTGAAATCTGACATCTTGCGTGTTGTGAAGAAAAAACTCCAAGGAAAGACTTTTAAGTCCGTCCTTGGAGCACATGTATGGATTTGTTCTATAATCTCCTTTTAACCAAGGAAGCTGAGGAGGATTCCCGCCGCTACGGCAGAACCGATGACACCGGCTACGTTAGGTCCCATCGCATGCATAAGCAGGTGATTTGTGGGGTCGAATTCGCGGCCGACGATTTCAGATACTCGTGCGGAATCCGGAACAGCTGAAACGCCTGCGTTTCCGATAAGGGGATTGATTTTCTTTTTGGGATTCCTTATGAAGAGATTCATCATCTTGACGAAAAGAACTCCGCCTGTCGTGGCGATTACAAATGACAGCAGTCCGAGGACAAAGATAAGCAGCGATTTGCCTGTCAGGAATTTGTCAGCTTGGGTCGAGGCGCCCACCGTGAGTCCTATCAGGGTGGTTACCACGTCCACAAGAGGTCCTCTGGCAGTTTCTGCAAGACGTCGTGTAACACCGCTCTCTTTAAGAAGATTCCCGAAAAACAGCATACCGAGAAGCGGCAGTCCTGAAGGAACGATGAATGCGGTGGTGATGAAACCTACGATAGGGAATATGATTTTTTCCTTCTGGCTGACAGTCCGCGGCGTGGGCATCTTTATCAGACGCTCCTTCTTCGTAGTGAGTGCAATCATGATAGGACGCTGGATGACGGGAACGAGGGCCATGTAGGAATATGCCGACACGGCTATGGCTCCCATTAGATCCGGGGCGAGTTTGGATGAAAGGAAGATGGCGGTAGGGCCGTCTGCTCCACCTATTATGCCGATAGCTCCTGCTTCATTGGGCATGAAGCCCATAAGCAGAGCGAGAAGGTATGCTCCGAAAATACCCAGCTGGGCTGCCGCCCCTATGAGGGCCATGTAGGAATATGCCGACACGGCTATGGCTCCCATTAGATCCGGGGCGAGTTTGGATGAAAGGAAGATGGCGGTAGGGCCGTCTGCTCCACCTATTATGCCGATAGCTCCTGCTTCATTGGGCATGAAGCCCATAAGCAGAGCGAGAAGGTATGCTCCGAAAATACCCAGCTGGGCTGCCGCCCCTATGAGAATCAGACGAGGTTGTGAGATAAGTGCCGAAAAGTCGGTCATGGCGCCTATCCCGAGGAAGATGAGGGGAGGATACCAGCCCTGACGTACTCCCTGATAAAGGATATTCAGAACGGAACCGTCTTCATAGATACCGATATTCAGACCCGGAAACATGGGGATGTTTCCGATTATCATGCCGAATCCGATAGGGACAAGAAGCAGCGGCTCCCACTCTTTTATAATCGCAATCGTTATGAAAGTTATACCGATCGCGATCATCGCCAGGTTTTCCCAAGCGAGATTGGCAAAACCCGTATATTGCCAGAATTGCTGAAGGCTACTGATAATCTGGTCCATGAACTTTATGCTATAGTAACGATCTCAGCGCCTTCAAGTACGGAATCTCCTTTGTTTACATGTACTGCGCTTATAGTACCGTCTTTGGAAGCAGGAATTTCGTTTTCCATTTTCATAGCCTCTATCACCGCGACTTTCTGCCCTGCCTTGACGCTCTGACCTTCTTTTACGGAAACTTCGATTATGACTCCGGGGAGGGGAGAGGTAACCTTGATGCCGGCACCGCTTGCAGGTTTCACGGCAGGTGCAGCGGGAGCTGCCGCGGCAACTGCCTGAGCGGCGGGAGCCACCGGGGCAGCGGGAACGGCCGTCGGAGCATTCTCCAACTCAACCTTGTATGATGCACCGTTTACACTGACGTCAGCGACTTTACCTTCGACTGAGTTGATGGCAACCTCGTATTCGTTACCGTTGATTTTGAGCTTATATGTTTTCATGGTTCAATGTTTTTCACTTAATTATCTTGGTAGTTTCCTGAAAGTCAGGCTCTTGTCTGACCATAAAGAGTTTTCTGACGGTTTTATCGTGATGACGAAACTTTCCGCATCGTGTACAGCGTCATTCATATATAAGTGCAGAGCCGTTGCAATGGCGGCATATACGTCTCCGTTTCCGTCCAGGTCAATGGCCATGGCAATGGCCGCTGCAACCTCCGCGTCTGCCTTGCCGGCTTTTCCTTTGGGTGCGCTTTTCTGCTTTTCCTTATTTTTTGCAGGTCTCTCGAACAGAACCCAGAAAAGAAACCACAGGAGGGCCAATGCGGTGAATACCACGGACACGGACACAACTGTAAGAACTATGCCGTAAGGGTCCGTACGCGCCATTACCTGGCTTTTTGTCTCCGCATTCTGGTCTCCGTTCTTCATTCCTGGACTCGGAGCCGCAGGGTCGGCATCCTGTGCGTATTTCAATCCCTTTGCATCGACAGGGAGCTTGACTGTGGACTTGCCCTCGGGCAGATCTTCAGGGATGTAAATGGAATCGATGATGGTTCTTCCGTCATTGCTGACAAGGAAGAGGGAATCTCCACGTTCAACTGTAAAGTCAGTGTAGAATAGGCCGTCTTCCCCTCTGCCGCTTGCATGGAAGACAACGGTCTGGTTCGGTCCGAGCTTTGTCTGCAGATATCCTTTCTGGATGAGACTTTTCTGCAGGTTGTTCCTGTCGTTCGTCAGATAGCATCCGCCGTAATTGACGGTGCCCTGAGAAGTGTTGTATATCTCAATCCAGCCCGTTTTTCTCCCGTAGTCATCTATGAGAATGCTGTCAGGGCATGCTTCTGAAATCACCAGATCGACGACGTTCTGTGCTTTCAGCGCAAATACGGAAGCCGTGAGAGCTGCGATTGAGACGAGTATTCTTTTGTTCATCTAACCGCGTTTTTAAAGAGGCAGGTTGTCATGTTTCTTTGCGGGAAGCTCCTGCTTTTTCCCCGCGAGCTGATCCAAAGCGCGAATGATTCTGAACCTGGTGTTTCTGGGTTCGATCACATCGTCTATATATCCCTTCTGAGCGGCCTGATATGGATTGCTGAAGAGATCATCGTATTCTTTCTTCTTTTCCTCAAAGATTTTTGCTTTCTCGGCAGGATCCGCCGCAGCCTTCAGTTCTTTGGAATAAAGGATGTTGACAGCTCCTTCCGCACCCATCACGGCTATGTTCGCAGACGGCCATGCGTAGTTTATGTCTCCGCGCAGCTGTTTGCAGCTCATCACTATGTGTGCGCCGCCGTAAGATTTGCGGAGCGTGACCGTCACTTTGGGAACGGTGGCCTCGCCGTAGGCATAAAGCAGCTTCGCTCCGTTGGTTATGATTGCGCCATATTCCTGCTGAGTGCCGCAGAGAAAACCGGGAACGTCAACCAGAGTCACGAGAGGTATGTTGAATGCATCGCAGAACCGTACGAACCTTGAAGCTTTCCTGGAGGCATTTATGTCAAGCACTCCCGCCAGAACGTCGGGCTGGTTGGCCACTATGCCCACGCTGCGTCCGCCCATGTGGGCGAACCCTACTATGATGTTTTTCGCGTAGTTTTTGTGGACTTCAAAGAACTTGCCGTCGTCAACAATGCTGCCTATGACATAGTACATGTCGTAAGGTTTGTTGGGGTTGTCAGGTATGATTCCGTTCAGGGCATCGTCAACTCTTCCGGCCGGATCAGATGTAGGCACAGCCGGGGCGGTCTCCATGTTGTTCTGCGGCAGATAGCTGAGCAGTTCCTTGATTGTCCGGATTCCGTC
>CAYWPV010000079.1:0-8006 GCA_964460265.1 uncultured Muribaculaceae bacterium
AAGATGGGATTCCCTGTGTTCCCGCTGCAATGGACCAACGCCCGGGGAGAAACGTCCAGAGGCTACCGCGAGGACGGCTACTTCCCCGAAGCATTCGTGAACATGCTCGCCATGCTCGGATGGAATCCCGGCGATGACAGGGAAATATTCTCCATGGATGAGCTCATAAAAGACTTCTCGCTGGACAAGGTCCAGAAAGCCGGCGCCAAGTTCAATCCGGAAAAGGCCAGATGGTACAACAAGGAGTATCTCCGGATGAAGCCGGACGAGGAATTGACCGACCTGTTCATCCCCATACTCGACGGACACGGCATAAAGGTCAACGAAGGAACGGAAGTGAAGGCCGACTTTTCCGCCCACGAATTTTCCAAAGCCTATGTCAAAGGCGTTGTCACCCTCATAAAGGAACGCGCAAGTTTCGTCGCAGACTTCTGGACCATAGCCTCCTATCTTTTCGTCGCGCCCGAAGACTTCGAAGCGTTCGGAATCAAGGCCGGAGCCGCTGTGGAACAGAAGCAGGACGGCAACAGGCCCAAAGACCCGAGAGCCAAAGTCTATGACGACAGCCTCACCGCTCCGTTCCTGGCCAAGGACGCCGACAAATTCTGGAAGGCGGACAGCGCTTCTCAGGCCATGCAGACGGCAGCGCATATCTGCGATGAATACACAGGAGACTTCAGCAAAGAAAACATCGAAACGGAAATGGAAAGCTTCATCCGGGACAACGGCTGGTCCATGGGCAAAGTCATGAACTGCCTGAGACTGGCTCTGGCAGGGTCGGCAAGCGGCCTGGGGATAGCCGACATCGTCTCGTTCATAGGCCCGGAGGAATTCGGGAAACGGATGGAATACATAGAAAAAAGGATGCCCGTGCAATAAGCTGTACGGCACGATATAAACTTGACAGACATGAAAATAGGAATATGCAGCGACCATGCAGGGTTCGCATACAAAACAAAATTGATAGGGTATCTGAAAAAGAAAGGCTATGAAACCGTGGATTTCGGCACACACTCCGAAGAAAGCATGGACTACCCGGACGTCGCCCACCCTCTCGCTCTTGCAGTAGAAGAAGGAAAGGTGGACTGCGGTCTCGCCATGTGCGGCACAGGAAACGGCA
Source organism: uncultured Muribaculaceae bacterium (assembly GCA_964460265.1). Classification (GTDB taxonomy): domain Bacteria; phylum Bacteroidota; class Bacteroidia; order Bacteroidales; family UBA932; genus Cryptobacteroides. The sequence goes on from CAYWPV010000079.1 coordinate 1,121, forward strand.
TGGCCATAACCCTCAACAAACATAAGGGCATAAGAGCGGGTCTCGCCTGGAACACCGAGATAGGCAAGCTCGTGAAGGCCCACAACAATGCCAATGTCCTCGTGCTTCCGGCCCGGTTCATCACATACAGAATGGCGACGGCCATAGTCAACAGCTGGCTCGAAACCCCATTCGAGGGCGGAAGACACCAGCGCAGGATAGACAAAATCGACAAGTGGTAGGCCGTGGCAGCTTTCATCGCAGGCAAATGGACCTCGGAGCTATCCGATGACATCGGAGAATACCCCGAAGGGCTCATCATCCCAATAGACAAACCTTATCGCTGGACATCCGCCGATGCCGTCCGCAAAGTAAAGTGGGCGGCCTGCCGCCATTTCCACGACAAGAAGCTGAAAGTCGGGCATGCGGGGACTCTTGACCCCCTGGCCACCGGAGTGCTGCTCATATGCATAGGCAAGGCCACGAAAATCGCAGATGAACTGCAGAGGCACGACAAGGAGTATGTCGCCGGGTTAAGCTTCGGAGCGACCACCCCGTCATACGACCTTGAGAAAGAGATAGACGCCCGATATCCGGTGGACGGAGTGAACGAAGAGTCCCTCAGAGCCGTGCTGCCCTCTTTTCTCGGAGAGCAGGAACAGATAGCTCCGCTGTTCTCGGCCAAGTCCGTGGACGGCATAAGGGCGTATGAACTTGCCAGGAAACAATACCGGAAAGCCATGAAAGAGGGGGCGGCGTTCGACCACAGCGTGTCGGAAAGCCTGTCACGCCAGATCATCAACATAAAGGAGCTGGAATTGCTGGACTTCAGGCCGGAAGGTCTGCCCTCCGTGGAAACTGCCGAGGAGGATAATGCCAGGAACCTGAGGATAAACGTAACTGACACGAGCGCCCTCCACCTGCCCCATGCCGACATCCGCATCGTATGCTCCAAAGGGACATACATACGTGCCCTGGCACGAGACTTGGGAGAAGCTCTGGGCAGCGGAGCGCATCTGGACTCGCTGAGGAGAACCCGCACCGGGGCTTTTTCCGCTGACGATGCGATGAGTCCGGACGAAGCCGTAGCGGTTCTGGACAAAGACAATCAATAAAACTGATATGAAAAAACTGCTTATACTCTTCCTGTGCACCGTATGCATGGCCTCATGCTCGGACGGAAACCGGAGTGCAGGAAGCATTCCCGCCGTATTCTTTGTCCACTTCGGTGAAGACAGCAAGGAAGGCAAAGCCCTGGATGAGGGCACGGAAGGGAGGAGCATGCTTGGCGCCGGATGCACCGTATCAGACGCCCCGCTGGAGAATATCCATGCCGCAGTCTACGCTGCACATCACAGAAATGCAGGCAAATAAGGACCTATAATATTTACGCATATGTCATCCAAACTAAAGAAGTCAATCAAATACACGATTTCGGTACTGGTAGCCGCACTTCTTCTGTATCTGTGCTTCAGGAACGTGAACTGGCAGGACTTCAAAACGGCCCTCGTCTCATGCAGATGGGGTTTCGTTTTTCTTTCCATGGCTTTCGGCGCCCTCTCCTTCTGGCTGAGAGGGGCCAGATGGAAGCTGATGATAGAGCCCATCGATCCAGGAGTGAGCATCGGCTCATGCTTCAACGCCATAAACATCAGCTATATCGCCAACATGATATTTCCGAGACTCGGTGAACTCGTCCGCTGCGGATACATCACCAAAAACTCAGGCAGGGACTCAAACGGAAAGAAACTCGCATCCTACGACAAAGTGCTCGGCACCATGTTTCTCGACCGCGCATGGGATGTCGTATCCATGCTAATGGTCCTGTTCCTGACCCTTGCGCTCACATGGAAGAAATCATGGGGATTCTACAGCGAGAACGTGGTCAAGAAAGCTCTCGGCGGCATGAATCTTTCGTGGCTGCTGATTGCCGTACTGGCCGCCATTGCCGTTTTCTTCTTCATAATCTACAGATTCAGGGGAAAGAACGGGGTCTGCTCCAAGACATGGAACTTCATGACAGGGATATGGCACGGGATAGTGTCCAGTCTCCACATGAAACACGGCTGGCTCTTCATAGTATACACCATAGGCATCTGGGTATGCTACTGGATGATGTCGGCCACCATAGTCTGGGCAGTTCAAGGCATGGACATAGGTGCGGAAGAGTCGGCCGCCCTGCAGTCCATGAACATGCTGGACGCACTCTTCCTCATGGTCGTGGGAGCCACCAGTTCCATAGTACCCGTTCCGGGAGGTTTCGGGGCCTACCACTACCTTCTCTCCCTTGCCATCAAGGGAGTCTACGGCATCCCGATAGCGACGGGAATCATATTCGCCACTCTCTCCCACGAATCCCAGATCGTGGTGCAGATTATCTTCGGAGCGGCAAGCTACATCGCCGAAACTTTCAAGAAAAAAGAATAAAGTCCCGTTTCAATGCGGGACTTTATTCTCGACAATCATACCTTTTTTGACTGCAATCCGTCCGGGAGCGGAGCGGGCATAGTGCCTATTTCACGACAACCCGTCCGAAGCCTGCATCTTCGGCGACTTTTTTCCATGAATTCATCTGCCCGTCCGTGGGGGACGTCCTCTTCTCCAGTCTCCCCCTCACGCCGAAATGCCTGAACCGGATAAGCTTGAGGGGCACATCGGCTATGTACTCCGGGATGGTGCGGGCGATGCCTCTTATGTCATCTTCCACATCCACCTCGCCTTCCAGACAAACTATCCTTATTTCCTCCAGCTTGTGCCTGTCCGCAAGGAACTTGAGATTGCGTATCACCACCTCGTTTCCGCTGCCGGTCAGACGCCGGAAAACTTCATTGTTCCAACTCTTGACATCGAGCATGACTCCGTCCGCAACATCAAGCAGCTGCGGATAAAGGGAAAAGTCCACGGTGCCGTTGGAGTCTATCAGCGAAGTCAGACCCAGCCCTTTCACAAGCCTGAACAGTTCAAGCAGAAACTGCGGGCGAAGCATACACTCTCCTCCGGACACGGTCACTCCCCTTATGAAGGGAATGTTTTTCTCCACCTCCGAAGCGACCTGGACAGCCGTCATCTCCCTTATCTTCGGTGAAGCATGAAAAGGGCAGACCTTGATGCAGCTGTCGCAGCCGATGCACAGCTCTTCATGCCATGCCACCTTGCCGTCCCTGAGATCCAAAGCTCTTTTCGGACAGCGGGGCACACACAGGCCGCAGGCTGAACAGACGTGCTGCGTCTCGGGATTGTGACAATACGCACAGGCGATATTGCAGCCCTGAAGAAATATGCTGGTGCGGTTACCCGGTCCGTCAACCACGCTCAGAGGGATTATCTTGTTTACAGGCGCCTTCACCATCGCGGCAGTTCCATCAGTCAAGACTGCGGACCCTACGTCTGGCAAGATGCGCCGCCTTGTAGGAAGGGCCTCCGAGCTGCGTGGTGTTCTGAAGGACAGCCTTTCCCTCATCCCATTTCTCCATCTCGCTCCTCTTCACAAGGTAACCGGTGACCCTCACGAGGTCGCTGTCCTTGCCGTAGAAAGCTATGTATTTCTGGCCGAGCTTGAACGCACCTTTCACGATGTCCAGCATGGCCGCAGGATTCTCAAGACCCGTCTTGTCGAACGCAAAGATGTCGCTGCACCCCGTAGGGAAGAAGCGGTGGAATCTCGCGCTGTGGCGCAGATGGTCGTAGATGCTGTCAGGCTCGTCTCCGACAGGGATGCGCACTCCGGGAGTGATGCCGAGATCGGTCTCGATTCCCACCTGGGCATGAAGCAGCAGACGATGGTTGCTTATCTCGCAGTAAGGGGCTTCATAGGAAGCTGCAAAATCGCTCATCACCGTCATTATCCTGTCGGCGACGTCATCGCTCTCCTTGTCATGCCCGTATTTTTTGCCAGGGGTGAAATGGCTGGCCGCCTCCGCAAGGCCCACCATTCCGAACATGGCGGTGAACCTGTCCCTCTCTATCAGGCCCTCCTGCGCGAGGAAATTGGATTCGAAGAAGTTGCTCTTCTCCACGATGAACCTTATCCTTTCGCTCATGTAGTCCGCCATGCATTTCAAGGCGTCAGGCAGCATCTCTCCGAGAAACCTGTCAAGATCATCGGTCTGCCAGGCAAGTCTCGGAAGCACGATTCTGGTCAAGGTATATGAGCCTCCGGCGACCGGAAGGATGTTGTAACAGCTGCTTATGCCGTAACGGTCATAAGTTCCCCTGTTGGCCGGGTCGTTGCAGATGGCCGGATTGGCGCAGTAAAGGCTGGTCTTCAAAGCCTGCTCCGCAAAACTGTCCGATGTCACCTCGGGGTCATATTTCAGGGTCAGATTGGGTACGGCCTGCTGCACCTTCTGCTCCACGTTGAGCAGTATCCTGCCGGCACGGGTCTCCCTCGGACCTATGTTGGCATGGCAGAACCCGTCGGTAATCGTCCTGTCAAGGTAGCGGAAGAAAAGGGTCAGCTTCTTTTCCGCCTCCGCATCACCCACTCCTTCAAGAAAAGGATCGATAAGGGCGTCCAGGTCTCCGAGATACACGGGGAAGCTGGTTATGGACGGGACATGCCTGTAGAGAATCTCCAGGAAATTGAGCAGCTCGTCCAGATCCTGCGGCGGGTCGAGCTCGAGGAACTTGACTCCGTTCCTGACCGCCTTCGCATAGTCCGGCATGATGTAACGCGGCCTGTACGGGGCGTTTCCCTCCTTAAGATTGCAGATTACGCCGTCAGCGAAATACTTGCGCGTCTTTTCAGGAACGTTGAGGACATCCAAAGTGTCCTCGGCCGCATGCGCCAAAGCAACAACCTTCTGCTCATACGTAAGATTCGCAGAAGTCACGATATCATAAATATTTCCCATAACTATTATATTTTCAGGCGGAGCTCCACCGGACAATGGTCCGAACCGAAAACTTCGTTGTGGATCTCCGTACTCTCTATACTGTCTTTCAATCCTTCGCTCACAAGGAAGTAATCTATGCGCCACCCCGCATTTCTCTCGCGTGCCCTCATCCGGTACGACCACCATGAATACTTGACTTCGTCCGGATGCTGGAATCTCCAGCTGTCCACGAACCCCGAGGAGAGAAGTTCCGACATCTTGGCCCGCTCCTCATCGGTAAAGCCCGCATTCAGACGGTTGGCGGCCGGATTCTTGAGGTCAATCTCCTCATGGGCGACATTCATGTCACCGCAGACGACAACTTCCTTTTTCTTTTTCAGTCCTACAAGATAAGACCTGAAATCGTCTTCCCACTTCATCCTGTACTCCAGCCGCCTGAGGCCGTCCTGAGAATTAGGGACATAGACGCACACAAGGTAGAAATCCTCCATCTCCAGAGTTATCACCCTTCCCTCGTGGTCATGCGGGTCAATGCCCATGCCATAAGTCACCGCCAAAGGCTGACGCCGAGCATAGACGGCCGTACCGGAATATCCTTTTCTGTCAGCGAAATTCCACCATGAACCGTATCCGTCAAATTCAAGCTCAAGCTGTCCGGCCTGCATCTTGGTCTCCTGAAGGCAGAAGAAATCCGCATCCAGATTTCTGAACGCTTCGGTGAAACCCTTGCCGCAGCAGGCACGCAGCCCGTTCACGTTCCATGATATGAACTTCATCATCACTCAATCGTCCACTCCGCCCCGTTCTTGGTGTCTTTAACGCTTATCCCCAAGGACTTGAGATGGTCTCTTATGGCATCGCTTCTCGCCCAGTCCTTTTCTTCCTTGGCCTTGGCCCTGTCCTCGAGAACCATTTCCATAAGGCCGTCCACGACTCTCCTGCCTTCATCTGAGCCGGAAGCCGCATTCTCGTCATGCAGCCCGAATACGCCGAAAACAATGTCGTCGAACAGCCTGAGCAGCACGGCCGTGTCTTCCTTGCCGAGAATCCCCTTGCCTTCCTTGGCAGTATTGATGAGCTTTACGGCATCGAAAAGCCACGACAAGGCGACGGGAGTGTTGAGGTCATCGCACACGGCATCGTAAACCTTGTCGAATATTTCCTTTACCGCAGGAGAAGCGCCGTCCGGACATGCGTCAGGCGCCGTGTCGTTAACATACTCGCCATAGACCATATCGGGCACGGCATTTCCTTCAGTACCCTTGACGACATCTTCCACATCTGCCGCGGAAGCCAGCGCGCATAGATCCCTGTAGCCCTGCATTATCCTTTTAAGGCCTTTTTCGGATGCCTGAAGAGCTTCGTTGGAGAAATCCAGAGTGCTGCGGTAATGGGCCTGAAGGATGAAGAAACGTATGGTCATGGGAGAGTAGGCCTGCTCCAGTTTCGGATGCCTGCCGGAGAACATCTCGGGCAGGGTTATGAAGTTGCCGAGCGACTTCCCCATCTTCTGGCCGTTTATCGTGATCATGTTGTTGTGGACCCAGTAACGGACGCCTTGAGTGCCTCTCGAAGCCTCGTTCTGGGCGATTTCGCACTCATGGTGCGGGAAGAGCAGGTCTATTCCGCCTCCATGGATGTCGAACTCTTTTCCGAGATATTTTTCACCCATGACCGAGCATTCCAGATGCCAGCCCGGAAAGCCTTCGCCCCAGGGCGACGGCCATTTCATTATGTGCTGGGGTTCAGCCTTTTTCCACAGCGCGAAATCATAGGGAGCCCTCTTGTCCCCCTGGCCGCTGAGAGAACGCGTTCCCTCCACGGTATCGTTCAGGTTTCTTCCGGACAGGATACCGTAATGGAAAGTTTTGTTGTACTTTTCCACATCGAAATACACGCTGCCGTTGCTCACGTAGGCGTAGCCCGCATCCAGAATCTTCTTGACGGTTTCTATCTGCTCGATTATATGCCCCGACGCCCTCGGCTCTATCGAAGGCGGAGCGACATTCAGAAGGCGCATGGCCTCGTGATATCTGAAAGTATATGTCTGGGCGACTTCCATTGGCTCAAGC